>CAZZZY010000826.1:0-3154 GCA_964658545.1 uncultured Acetobacteraceae bacterium
CCAACGAAAGTGATTCTGACTCCTGGATTCTGACTTCTGACTCCTTCTTCAATATATTGGCGAGTTTTATACTGTGCGATAATGCTGGACGCGATCGCTCACGGGAGACGCGGCAACGCCGTTGTCGTCTTTTGCAAGTGGTATTAGATTTAAGATGGGGAAATATACTTCTTGAAAAATCAGAAAATTTTGCATCAAACTAGCAAATTAAATTCGCAATCTCAAATGCCAGCGATATTTCTAGATAAAGATGGCACTTTAGTGGAAAAATATCACTGACCGATATTGAGAACCACCATCTAGCTCCTGATGGTTTGATGCTGTCGGATTGTGCTTATTCCAAAACACATTTAGTAGTTCATCATAAGATACTATTACCGGATCGTATTCCACTTCCACTACCTCAGCATGTCCAGTTTTTCCTCTACAGACATCTTCGTAGGTTGGATTCTCAAAGTGTCCGCCACTGTAACCAACTGCTGTAGAAGTTACTCCTTTTACTTGACGAAATGCTGCTTCAACTCCCCAGAAACACCCTGCTCCAAATATCGCTTTTTGTCGATTAGCATTTTGCATATCTTTGACAACTCTTTTGTGATAATTTTAAATGAAACTCATCAAATCAGACAAATACTTTATAAGCAAATATTTTCTCAATACTGCCTGATTGATAAAAAGAAAGGCTTCAGCGCTGAGGGCAGAAGGCAGAAGTCAGAAAAAGGTACAAACCTTGCCCGCAAGTGGCGCAAAAAATTAAAAACATTCTTTGCGAGATTGGTAGCACGAGAACATATTCATCTGCTTCATACCTCTTCCCTTTATGGGAGATGCTTTGATGGAAAGCGCTCTAGTACCTGGAAAACATTTACGAGTAGTCACAATAGAAACAGACTGATTTACTTATTCTTTGGAAGTCCCTTAGTCGATAGTAAAAATACAATCCCTACACAAAAGGCGATCGCCTCTATTTTCTGGAAACAAGTAGTTAACTAAGAATATAAAAGGCAGTTAGCTTTCTTACAGATTATCTGATTATATGAGTGTAACTATAGCATTCATACCTACTTTGTAAGCACATCCCCCACTTATTCACAAGTTGCAGATATGCTTACAAACGATTTAGAAATGCGATATTTTTAAACCTACTTTTCGCTTATACAGTAGTAAAGTTATACCACCCGTGACTAATATAGCAGGTATTGAATCTGATTCAGGAATTGGTGTAATTTGACCCGAACCACTGATTGTGTTGCTAAACTGGCCAAAATCATTCACTTGACGACCGGTCGTAACTAAAAAGTATTTCTGTCCTGTAAGGAGTTCTTGGTTGAAAGTAACAGTACTACCATTAGTAGTGGTATTTGCTATAAGAACATTGGTTAATTGTTCAGTAGGATTGAATTACACACATGACAAGATTTCACGAGTAACTACGACTGTGGTGCTTTTACGATGCCTACGGCAAGCGTACCCCTGCTCAAAAGCCAGCTATGCAGAGCGTCTTGTTGACGCAACCTCTGTCTCCGATACGCTATTCGCGTTCGTAGAGAAGCGATCGCAATCTCTACGACGGGCTATTCGGTGTCGCAACATAGCTATTTGATCTCAAAATCCGAGCAACTTCTTGCATCTGACTTTTCACGTTTAATGGCTTAGTTGTATTTGAAGATTTGTTGATGGCACTGGGCAAAACAAATGTATCGATAGTGAAAGAGAGCGACTTAACTCTTGAAAATTTGCGGTTACTAGATCAAGTTTGGACGGGAGAAAATATGCGAGTGTTTGAATTAATTTCCATCTGGGAAAAAGATGGCGAACGAAATTTTTAATCAAGATGCGCTCGCTACAGCAATTGTGCGGATTCATGAAGTTAGCTGATTAATAAGTCCCGCATAAACACGGATTCATTCCTGCTGCCTTTCAGTAAAACTGCATTATACAAGTTTTGAAGGTGCATTTATGACTGATACTACAATGTTAGATAACCGTATAAATAAGCAAATAAAATTTGAACCATTAGAAGCGACAGTAGCGGCAACAGAAGAAGAGTCAGTAATATTAGCCGAAAAGCTCACACAGGTGGCAATTCCTTTAGAAGTACTGTTGCAAGCACTTAGTATAGCTAAATACGATAAGTCAGCAGCTTTTGAATACGCTGACAACTACTTAAACAAAATTAGAAATAAAGAGTGGATGTTTAGAAAATCCTTATCTGCTGCCAAAAAAATGATTTTTGAGAAAAAACTTGGAAATAGTTAGCGTAATTGCTGAACAAAGTATTGTAGGTATTATATACAGGTAGGCAGAATATTTAACGGGACTTAAGCAAATTATCTTAAGCCAAAACATCAATAAGTTGTTATTCAAAAAATTTAAAATTAATAGAAAAAGTTCAATGACACAATTTAATGATAATCAAGAAAGCCAAAAAAACTTTATTTATACTCGGTATCGCTATTGCGGAAGAGTAAAGCCAGAAAATCTAGCATTTAATGCTAATTTACAAGAATTTTCGCAGAAAGTTACCTATATTGTTAATCTGGAAACAAATGGAAAGTTACCTCCTGGGAAAGCTTTCAATCAGATTGAAGAACTTTGGGAAGAATTAAAACGTACTAAAGATGGGCTAATGATTGACGATAAGTATTAAATGCTTATCAAATCATGTAATTAACTAAGAATTCAGGAGTCAGAATTCAGGAACCAGAATATTTCCAAAATCAGGATAAGAAGATGATGGATGAATATTCCAACCATATTAAAGTCCTTTTTAATTCTGACTTCTGACTCCTGGGTGCTGAATTATTACCCGAAAACATTAATTTTGATTACTATTCCAGCCGTCGAATTTGTACTTAAGATGTGAATTATGAAGCAATCTTTCGATTCCTTTTCGGATCAGCTCTGGTGGAACTCCGTCTAATTTCAATTCGCTTTGGATAAACTCATCAATGGAATTGGCTTTCGTCTTCTCTAAGAGCGCCAACATCTGTTGAGCTTGGGTTGTTGGTGTGCTTGACTCCTTAGTTTCAGCTTGAGAGGTTTGCTTATTACTTGGTGCAGAATTAACAAACTGTTTGGTATCCCGGTCATAACCAGAGAAATTCTTTAACAGAGGCATTGGTATCCATTCATTGATGCCGCCGTAATAAAC
>CAZZZY010000827.1:0-3142 GCA_964658545.1 uncultured Acetobacteraceae bacterium
CCTCACTTCCATTCCTCTCCCCCCGTGGGGGAGAGGCTTTGATACCTGGTTTTAACTTTTCTCTGGCTGTATGAAACCACCCTGCAATGCCCCTCTTCACCCCATCTTTAACTTTCGATCTAAATAGGTGGACTTTTAAGAATATTATGAAAGTCTATTTGTCGTTGCTAGTATTCAACAACTAGGAGCGTACAATAAATGTAAATAAGTACATGTAGGGATCATGGGCAATTGCGACCCGTAATTCCCCATAATCACTGATTTATCGGCAAAACTTCTGGGGCCATTGTCTAGTCAGTTATATGAAAAATGCGATTTGAAACTTAAAGCTGTTACTTTGGTGCTATTTCGGGGAACTATGTAAATATCCCCTTGAAGATTTTTCAGTGAATTAGCCCAAATCATGAATATAACTACTTTACAAAGCTGTAGACAAAACCAATTCAGAGTATATCAAACCTATGAATATGCAAGAGAAAACTACCGAAGCGGAAAATACACGAGCCGATAAGGTAGAAATTGCTGTCCGCCTGGACTCCGACTTACTAGAGCAAATTCAGCATCTTACCAATGACCCAAGCAAAGTGATTGAGGTAGCAATTCGCCAGTGGTTGCGAGGTGAAATCCTCAGAGATGACGAACTGACACGTACTCCTGTGCGTACCCCCGTTCCTCCTCGGGGTGAATGGAACGATTGATGCCATATGCTTCAGTTGTCAATGCAAGTTAAAAAAAGGTAAAGTTTGCCAATCTGAATTTCAGAACACCAAAAAATATTCAATCAAAAACAAAAAAGCTGTAAAAGTTTATGCATAAATTTGAGCAGCTTTAGTAAAATTACGGTCGGATATCCTTTGTCTATCCAACTCAATTAATGACTATTACTGCCAATTCTCAATTGCCGAATGTATTTTCCCAAAATCTGGAATCTATTACCAGTAAGACTGATAGCTCATTACCAACTCTAGGAGCCGAGTTGGTGTATACGCAAGATGGGGCAGGGCGCTATCTGACCTTTTGTTGGCAGCACAGCGAACTCCTGGGATTAAATACCGAAAAAATAGTTGATGAGCTGAACCAAACCCAAACCTTTACCCCAGTGGATAAGGTTAGTTATTTGGAACGATTGCACCGAATTTTGACAAGTTTGGTGCCAGAAAGGTTTCAGGGTTGGTTTAGCTACCACCAAGAGTTATTTGAGTTGGACTTAGTGATTAGTCCGGTGATGCCGAGTTTGGGAACGACTGCCACTACAGTTTTAGTTATGGGACGGTTAGTGCAAGCTACGCTCAACAAAAAACAAGTGCGTATGGGATCAAAAACGCCCACACAAATAGAGTTAGCTTTACGTTCACAGCAACACCAAAAACTGGTAACTCGCATTACCAGAAATATCCGGAGGACATTGGATTTAAATATTATTTGGCAGCAAACAGTTGACAGTTTGGGGAAAGCACTACGGCTAGAGCGCTGCATTATTTGTACTTATCAGCCCTCTAGCTCAAAAGTTGAGGTGAAGGCTGAATATCACCAGCCAGAACTCAAATCAATGCTTGGCTCGACAATAGATATAACTTCTGAGCCTGCCTTTGCCCAGGCTTTGACAACTCTAGAACCAGTTGTGATGGAAGTGCCTGGATGCAAGGAGTCTGGGCGGCAGAAAACTTTGGTAGTTGCAACTTGCTATCAAGACCAAGCCAATGGATTGGTTGCTTTGAATTGGCAGGATGAATGCTATACATTAACAGAATCGGAATTAGAACTGGCAAAGGAAGCAGCTGATCAGTTGGGAACTGCGATCGCCCATGCTACTTTATATGAAGAATTAGAAACAGCGCGTAAAAAAGCCGAAGAAGCTTCCCGCCTCAAAAGCGAGTTTCTAGCTAATGTATCCCATGAAATTCGTACCCCCCTCAACGGCATGATTGGCTTCTTAAAGCTGATTTTGGAAGGGATGGCAGATGACCCAGAAGAACAAAACCAATTTTTGACAGAAGCTCAGAACTTATCGATACATCTGCTGAATATCATCAACGATATTTTGGACATTGCCAAAATCGAAGCTGGCAAAATGGAGCTAGCTTACGCTCCAGTCAAGTTAGATGAGCTATTCAATGATGTAGAAAGTTTCATGCGTCCCCAAGCAGAAATGAAAAACCTCAGCTTTCTGATGCAAATGCCTCCTACCTCTGATGAGATTATTGTCCAAAGCAACTACCAACGATTGCTACAAGTTATGCTCAATTTGCTAGGTAATGCCATAAAATTTACCCACGAAGGCGGTGTCACTGTCAGCGCCGATTTGGTTCTCAAAAAGTCGAAGTTTCAAGGTCAGCAATTCCCTGGTATGGTAAGAGTCCGTGTGGCAGACACTGGCATCGGTGTTTCTTTGGACAAACAAGATAAACTGTTTCAATTATTCTCTCAGGTGGATGGCTCCCGGACTCGCCAATATGAAGGTACAGGTTTAGGACTGGCAATATCCCAGAAGCTCGTAGAGGCAATGGGCGGCGAGGTACATTTTTACAGTCTGGGCGAAGGACTTGGTTCAACTGTGACATTTACAGTCCCACTATATCAACAGCCAGTCATGGTTTCATCGAGTGATAGCGACTCAACAAACAGTATTGAGTGTTGAGTTGGGAATTGGGAATTGGGCATTGGGCACTTGTACTGAGCGAACGCGAATAGCGTCTCTAAGAGTTGTCGAGTTAAGCCGAAGTATTGGGAATACTGGATTTTGAGTTTTAAATTGTAAAGTTTTTTAGTAATTATTATTTAATAAGTAAACAAAATTGGGGATGGGAGATTGGAAAGAATTTCATCCCTAGCCCACAAAATTGTATAATTAGGGGCTGGGTTGAAGAAGAAAACACAACAAACGTCTAAATGTTGGCTTTTGCCCCCTCTCTACTTAAAATTTACAAAAAATAGATTTTTGACCCCTTTTTACGGTGATGTGTACTTAAGAGCAATTAAATCCTGTCTTCGGTCAGACTGCAAAGCACAACCTAAAAGCTAAAGTAAAGTAAAGTAGGAGGCTCACACGAAAACTTTGTTCAGACAACATGGAAAATGAAATTTTGGATAATGGTTAACGAGTAATGGCATATAGGGCACAGGAATCATTCATTATTAATCA
>CAZZZY010000828.1:0-3141 GCA_964658545.1 uncultured Acetobacteraceae bacterium
ACCTCTTGTGGCGTGGTTTTTCTCCCCTGCTCCCTGCTCCCCTGCTTTTTCACTGGGAGAGATAATAATCACACTGTCTCAGAATAGCGTGCAGCTAAAGCGATCGCTGCTTGATGGTGCTTATCTACTAATGCAGAAGGTGAAAGCATTTGAGCTTTATCCATGTGACGATAAACCCATAAACTAAATTCATCTATTGAACGAGATGGTAAATCAATTGCATAAACGACATAGCTAGGTTTACCAGTAGTTTTGTCAATAATTCCAGGGGTAATTTTTTGTTTTGGATGGCGACGTTCCCCTTCCAAAATAAATCCTGTCATCGGAGGAAAAAAACGAACTTCAACTTTGATTAAGTCTAAATTTCCTTGCAGTTCTAATTTTTGAGATTCGAGATCACCTAAATTCAAACCCCAACCATTTTCTATTAGTCGGTAAGCCTTAGTAAGACTATCTCTCTGTAATTCTAAGCCACGGGGAGGTATACTGAGAGGTATACAGTGGTTTCTGAAACGGTTTAAACGTCCAATTGCTAAATGCCCAGTTTCACAGTATTCATACAAGAGGTACCAAGCAATATCTTGGTAAATTAACTGTAAGGGGAAGATGCGTAGAGGGCCAATACGATTGTTGCCATAGAGGTCACTACCACGAGAAATTTCTATTGCTTGTCCCTGACTAATGGCTCTTTCTACTAATGGCAATTGGTGAAATAATGTATCCTGATTTTTGCCCTTTTCAGCCATTTCTTCGGGGTCAGAATATACTATTGTGCGGTTAAGATATTGTCTGGTTGGGTAGAAAAAATCACCCTTGAGTTCCATATCTAATCCCCGCAATCTTTTGCTGAGAGTCTCATAAATTCGTCTGACTTGGGCATCTCCTTGGTACTGAGCAAGGGAAGCCAAAGCATTAAATGCTACTTTCAACTCGGCTGAAGACAAAGCGCCAGTACCTAGATAATAGCCCCAACGATACATTCGCTGGTCGAGAATAGTGTAGTGACGAAGAGTTTCTAAATCTTTGCGGAGGGTAGAAACAGCAGGATAACCTGCTGGTAATTCTATCCTCAGTTCAGTCGCTAATTCCTGTAGGGTTTTTTGCACTGTTGCCAAAGCATCATGGTGTTTATCATTCCTAGAGTCCATTAAATCAGGACTACCGATACCTGGATGTTTCAGCAGAGTTGCAATTAACAGCATCAGGCGTTCAAAAGCTAAGTGTTCTTTGTAGGGTTGGGATGCAAGTTTTTTGGGCATAGTTAGAGAGAAGTGGATAATAGAGGTTAGAGCATTCCCAAAAAGAAAATATTAGAGTGATGTCAAGAGAATGCCTGTAAAGCTTTTATAACAACCTTTTTCATGAACATCAATCAGACTTTACTTTATATCCTTTTTCAAGCTTTTTTATGATTTTAAGGCTATAGTAGTCAGTATAAACATCTGTAGTATAGTTAGATTTATCACTATGTATATTTCGCGGCGGTCTGCTACTGTACGTAACGCTTTAGTCTCTGTTGCTAATGGTGGCGTAACTTTAGTGATTTTATTAATTGCACCTATGGGTTTAGCAGCAGTAATAATTAATACTTTACTAGTAACATTTGCTACTTATATTGTTTCTAGCGCGGCTGATAGGGTAGTTAAGTGGTTGGAACCAGAAGGAAAGGCAGAATTAATTTCTTCCTCTCCGGCTGGAAATAGTTCTTCACGAAAGTCAAAATTACAACGTTGGTGAGAATAGTTACTTATACCAATTCTTTGTCAAACTACACAAAATCAAGCTTGATTTTGTGTAGTTTGGGATTTTACCCCAAATTCCGAGCAATCTCACTCTTAGTTAATCGGTATTAGAAGTTTTTGATAGTTCATAATTCTATGCAGACTCTTTATGTTTCTCAACAAAATTGCTATGTGTGTTTGCAAAAAGAGACTTTAATCATTAAGCAGGGAGAAAATATTTATGGTGAAGTGCAGTTACCTCTGTTAGAACAAATTCTAATTTTTGGTAGTTCACAAGTTACTACTCAAGTAATTCGTGCTTGTTTATTACGAGATATTCCTATTGGTTATTTATCGCGGATGGGATATTGTTATGGTCGGATTTTACCGATTTCAAGGGGATATCGGCAATTGTCGCGCTACCAACAGCAATTATCACCTATTGAAAAGCTAATTACTGCACGGGCGATTGTGCGGGCAAAGTTGAAAAATAGTCGGGTGCTGTTACGGCGACAGCGACAAAAGCGGGAGTCGGAGGTACTAGAAAAGGTTCTACTAACTTTAGATTATTTGGCGGAACAAGCGGCACAAGCTGATACTTGCGAAAGGTTAATGGGGTTTGAGGGTGCAGGGGCTGCCCAGTATTTTAATGCTTTTAGTGAGTGTTTGACTAATGCCGATTTTGTGTTTTCTGGTCGGAGTCGTCGTCCTCCAGGAAATCCTGTAAATGCAATGTTGAGTTTTGGTTATCAAGTTCTTTGGAATCATCTTTTGGCATTGATTGAACTTCAGGGACTTGATCCTTATTGTGCTTGTTTACACCAAGCACATGATGGTCATGCAGCATTAGCTTCTGATTTAATTGAGGAGTTTCGCGCCCCACTTGTAGATTCTTTGGTAATGTGGTTAATTAATCGCAAGATGGTTAATGCTGAAAGTGATTTTGAATTTAATAATGGTGGATGTTATTTAAATGATTCGGGAAGAAAAAAGTTTCTCAAGGCATTTTTGCAACGGATGACGGAGGAGATAAAAATAGATAATGGAGAGAAACAACCAAAATGGGATATACTCAACCAACAAGTAAGGGCTTTTAAACAGTTTGTTTATAATCCTAGTCACAGTTATCAGCCATATCGTATTGATTGAGGCTGAATTATGTTTTTGTATGTAATTGCCTATGATATTCCTTGTGATAAACGACGTAAAAAAGTAGCTGATTTACTTGAAGGTTATGGACAGAGGGTTCAATATTCTGTCTTTGAGTGTCAGTTGACTACCGAGAAATATCAAGATTTACGCCGTCGGTTAAGAAAAAAGCTGAAGTTAACTGAAGATAGTCTACGATTTTACCCTTTGTCACGGCATACTCTTTCTCAAGTAGAATCTTGGGGTGTGGGGCCATCTGTGATTGAACCGC
>CAZZZY010000829.1:0-3138 GCA_964658545.1 uncultured Acetobacteraceae bacterium
TGGGCTAAAGAAACTCTAAAAGAAAGCAATAAACCTGAAAAACGAGAAAAAGCTCAAAAAATTCTAGAACAATTAAAAGAATGGGATAAACAAACTTTTGAACACTGGATTAAAGAAGCCAAAGAAATTAAATCTGAACCCATAGGTACTACACCAGAAGATTTAGCCAAACTATTAAGATTTACCGCTTTTTGGGTCGATAAGCGGGTTGAACGCTATCAGTGGAGGGACAGATGATATATGCATTGGTATAAGATTACTCCTCTAGATTTACTCCTATTTCGAGATTGTAAACCTTTTAGCCCTGGTGAAGGTTCTTGGGCGAAGGGGCTATTTCCACCGATGCCAATTACAGTATTTCAAGCATTGCGATCGCTCTTACCACAAACTACCACTAAAGATGAACGTACTCAGCGCCATCTCAGTTTTCTCGGCCCTTTTTTATTAGATAGTAACCATACCCTTTGGCTACCCACACCCAAAGATTTAGTCTGTCTATATCCTCCAGGACAAGACCGCAAAACGAAGAGCGATAATTGGAGCGAAATTCAATTCCTGCAATCCATTCCCCAAGATGACGTATGGAGGCATTTAGCCTTTGATGAAGAGCAAATCGCTCCTCTAGTTCTTAATAAAAAATGGGATGGAAATATCAGCCCACCCAAACCTTGGATCAAAGCGGAAGCACTGTTTGATTACCTTAAAGGTCAAAAAAATAGCAGTAATTGGGAAAAAAAAGACTTTTACCATAATCCTTGGAAAACGCAGGTGTTACCACACATTCAAATGCAACCTGACAAGCGACAAGTTAAAGATGCTGATGGTTACTTTACTGAAGTCGCCGTCCGTCTTGAGGATGGATGGTGTTTTGTAGCAGCTATGAGTGGGGATACTTTAGCAAACGAAAGCATTGTCCGGTTGGGAGGAGAAGGACATCGGGCTTTAGTATCGCCCCTGTCAGCAGATGACAGATTAAAAGGTCAACTTGATTGTTTGATGAAAAGCGATCACTCATCAACAGGATCAAATTTTGCCTATCTTCTTACCCCTGGACTAGCACTATTTGCAGAAACAAGATACAGCAGCTATCCGCAAGCTTGGAAGGAACATCTCAAAGGCTGCGCTACCGACAAAGCATTACTGTGGGGTGGTGTCTCAACAATGCGTAAGGATAACAAAACAAAGGAAGAGTTTGCATTGTTACCGCAACGAGCCTTTGTACCACCAGGGACGGTGTATTTATTTAATAATGAAGTAGCAACAAACCAGCAGTTATTACCTGAACAAGGTGGACGGTGGTTAGAAACTTTTAAACAGCTTAATTATGGAAAACTCTTGTGGGGACAAGGAATTTAATCAATGAGTGATTTTCGTACTGGATATCTTTATACACTTGCACCAATTCATTGTGGTGGCGAAGGCGATTTAGGAAACATCTTAGATATTGTCCGCGAAGTTCACACGGATTTTCCTTACATTCCAGGTTCTTCTCTTAGAGGTAGCCTACGCTGGGATATCAACTCTATTGACTCAGCCGCCGCAGATAAATTATTTGGTAGGGAGTTAAGTGCAGATGGACAAATGGGGGTTCATCAAGTTTGGTTTGGCGATGCTAGATTACTTTGGGTGCCGATGCGGACAATGGCGATGAATGGCAATCGGAATGTGTTTACCTGGGTAAGCTGTCATTCACTGATCCGCGACCATGCATTACTATCTGGGCTACCAATAAGCGATTTTCCCGATCATCCTGTAGGAACTCAAATGGGTAGTTATTATGTTGCTGACGCTCAATTACAAGTTTCAGCACTTACGAACGAACAGAAACAAGCGATCGCACTAGCGGGAGATTGGCAGCGATCGCTTGCTGATGCGGTTCAGCCAACCTGGAATAATAATCGTGTTGTCCTTGCTGATAGCGATTTTCAAACTTTAATGGAGCATTCCTTGTGGACGCAGATTCGCAACAAAATTAATAAATTTGATGACGAAGATGATGAAGATGATTCTGAAGGTGGTGCAGAAATATTCTGGACTGATGTTTGCATTCCTAGAGATACGATTCTCTACTATCCTTGGGGTTACAAATTAAACAAAAATAATTCTGTAGCCCAACAGGAACATGATTTATTGATGGATGTTATTACAGGCTTATTTCAAATTGGCGGACAAGCCAATGTTGGGCGAGGTTGGGTACAAGGTTGGGTAACAAATAGTGCTTTACCTATATTAAAGACAAATCAACCTATCCCTGTGGAGGCGTAGTCATGCTTAAGCCAGAACAAATGAGTCTGACTGCTCATCAACATATTCAAAAATATCTTGAAAGCAGCTCCAACACAGTAATTAGTAAAGAAGAGCTAAACGCGATTTTAAGACTATCTCAGCATTTGCGGGTTTTTGGTTTACTCTCAGCCGCAGCCTATGTCAACCAAACAAATGCCCAAGGAGGAATAGTGCGATCGCGTATTCTTCCGGTGTGGAAATCGCTCCTTGGTCAACTTATAGATTCGCAAAATCCGCCTTCTGAAAAAGAACTGCGCGAGGCGATTGTCCAAATGGCAAATGATGAACCAGCAAAGTATATGGCGACTTGGCGTCAAGCAATGATTCTATCTAATCATTGGAATTTTTGGGCAAGAGCCTATTCTGCATAATTGTTCTTTTGACTTTTAACTTACTAACTTATGTACACTGGCCCCCAACTGGTTAAATTACTGGAAAAGCAACATCAACGCCGAGAAACATCAAATTTATTTAAGAAAGATACTTTTACCCTGCAATGGAGGAGTAAAGTTGGCTCATTTCCCCATCCCGATGTAGAGACGATGGTTTCTGCGGGAGAACCAAGTGGCGCTTGGTATGTTACTAAAGGACGACCAGAAGATAAACGCCAATTAGACGAAAATTTGGATAGAATGCCAGAACTACCCCTGAATGGCTATATTCCTGGTTCTTCAATTCGGGGAATCGTGCGTGCATGGGCAATGAAACGTCCCAGCATTCGTAATCAAATGTTGGATTTGCTGGGATCTCAACAAGGAAATGTCATTCAAGCAGGCAAAATCGAATTTTTAGATGCATGGCCCGAAATAGCAACTAAACTTGTTTTGGATATAGTTAACCCACAGCAAGATT
>CAZZZY010000830.1:0-3133 GCA_964658545.1 uncultured Acetobacteraceae bacterium
TATAATTCGTAATTCGTAATTACCCTATGATAAATACGGCTTCTGACAAAAACAGGTGCTTCATACTTATTTTATTCATAAATAAACTGATTGATTATCTATTTTTAATTACGAATTACAAATTATTTGGTCGCATTTGTAAAATTTCTTGGGCCGCGCGATCGCATACTCCAACTTCTCCCAAGCTTTGCCGCATTTCTTCATAATCAGCCAAAGTTTTCTCTCTGCGACTGGGATTGAGTAGCAGTTCCATCGCCGCTTGGATAATATTCTCTGCTGTGGCTTCCTCTTGTAAAAATTCTGGCACAATTGGCTTCATCACTACTAAATTGGGTGGCGATGCAAAGGCTATAGAACCTTTGAGGATTTTACGAGCTATCCAAGCAGTCAGGGAACTTAGGCGGTAAACTACAACTTGCGGCACATTTAACAGAGCCAGTTCTAAGTTGACAGTACCAGATTTGCTAATGGCTAAATCAGCCGCAGCAAAAACTTCCTTTTGTTGACCTGATAAAACTGTAGCCCGCAAACCGTAACGCCCAACAGCCTCCTCAATTGGCTGTCTATAAACTTCTAAAGAAAGGGGAATCCAGAAATGAACTTCAGGTAATTTAGCTTGAAGAGTTTGGGCAGCTTGAAAAATAATTGGTAAAAGATATTTTAGTTCTTGGTGGCGAGAGGCGGGGAGGAGGGCGATCGCAATTTGCTCTGGTGCAATCCCTAGTGTTGCACGGGCCGCTTCCCGACTAGGAGCGTCCTGCATTCGGTCAATCAAAGGATGCCCCACCCAACTAACTTCTGCCCCTTTCTCACGAAAGTAACGGGCTTCTTGTGGAAAGATTGCCAACAGCTTATCTGTAAAACCGACAATCTCGTTAGTGTTACGCACATTGATTGACCAAGCCCACTCTTGGGGAGCGATGTAATATACCACAGGCACATCTGGTAAATGCCGTTTCATGTAAGTCCCAATTCCCAGATTGGGCCTCATGTAATCGATTAGCACCACTAATTCAGGTGGATGTTGTTTTAGGGAAGCGATCGCCTGACGTTGTACCTGGAGAGTCGGTAAAATATAAGGCAGCCCTTCTAAAATACCCATTGAGCCAATACTACTGGTATTGCCCAGCAGTATTGCCCCAGCCTCCAGCATTTTTTCGCCTCCCAGTGCCACAATATCTAGTTCCAACCCTATCGCCATAGCTTGACGCTTCAGCGCAGTAATTAGCAGCGACCCTTGTAAATCGCCAGATACTTCGCCAGTGCTGATAAAAATCCGCATTAGATAATTGGTAATTAGTAAAAACTTAGGAACGAATAGTTAGAAGTGCGGAGTTAATAATTAAACTCCTAACTCCTAACTCCTAATTCACGATTCATCACTCACGCTTTTTTTTCCCTTTCCGGGAATCAAGCCACGCCTTCCTGGCATCTGAGAAAGTAGCAGGAAGCGGCGCAGATGCTGTAATTCTTCGCTATCCCCTAACAATTCCAGTTTTTCCAAAGCATTCTTAAAGGACAAATTAGAATGGTAGAGAATGCGGAAGGCTTTTTTCAGCATCAGCAAATCTGCTGAGTCCATACCAGACCGTTTGAGTCCCACAAGGTTGAGGGTTCGCACTCGCGCCGGATTTCCCTCCACCAGCATATATGGGGCCACATCTCGGTCAATACGTGCCATACCTCCTACCATTGCGTGTCTACCAATATGCACAAATTGATGGACACCTAAAACCCCACTCAGCCTAGCGCGTGACTCTATATGCACATGACCTGCCAACGCCACAGAGTTGGCAATCACTACCTGGTCTTCAATCACGCAGTTATGAGCCACATGGACATAAGCCATCAGCAAGTTACCATCGCCAATCACCGTCGCTTCACCAGCACCAGTAGCGCGGTTAATAGTAACGTACTCACGAATTAAATTGTTATCTCCAATTTTGACCCAAGTTGGTTCTCCCACAAACTTGAGATCCTGGGGTTCCATACCGATGGCTGCACCTGTAAAAATCTGATTTTGCGCCCCAATTTCACAAGGACCCTCTAACACAGCATGAGCGCCGATAATTGTTTCAGGGCCCACTTTGACATGCGCTCCAATCACAGCATAGGCACCGACTTGCACTGTATGGTGGAGTTCCGATTTAGGATGAATTACAGCAGTTGGATGAATTAGCGTTTTCAAGGGTGAATCTCCAGAACTGTCTTGATAAGCCAGCGGCGGGCGGGGTTTCTAAGGCAGTGCCTTACTCTGGTTAAGAGAGTTTGTAGCGACTGTCGTCCCATCGAGGCCACTGACATTGTTGAGCGTGAAAGATTTCAGTGAACGAAAGTGTCGGTCAAAGCAAGTTAAGTGTGTTCGAGTAGCATCTCGTAAAGAGGGCGTCGAAAATCAAGAAATTATCAGATACTGTTGTGGATTTTTTAACTGTTATCCTTTTTCAGGATTCAGTAAGGGCATTTCACGGCTATACCCACACAACGAAAGCAAACTTTTAGTTAATTAGAGAAAACATTAATTCCCCTTCAGAAGCAAGTTGACCGTCAACTTCGGCACGACCTTGTATCTTACCGAAACGACGTTGTTTTACCCATAGCAGTTCCAGCGTCATTACTAGTTGATCTCCCGGTACGACCTGGCGGCGAAAGCGAACCTTATCGATACCAGCGAAGACAAACAGTCCGCCTTCTCCCGGAGACATTTGAGTGAGGATAATGCCCCCAACTTGTGCCATTGCTTCCACAATTAGCACCCCTGGCATCAGTGGACGTCCAGGGAAATGTCCTTGGAAACAAGGCTCGTTGATAGTAACATTTTTAACACCAACCGCTTTTTTACCTGGAACGTAGTCAATGATTTTGTCTACAAGTAAAAATGGGTAGCGGTGGGGTAACAATTCCTGAATTTCTTCAGATGTGAAAGTTGTTTTAACCTCAGAGATGATTGTACTCTCATTTATACCTTGTGGCTCGGTAGCTGTGGGTGTAGTCGTTTCGATGGTATTCAATTCAGTGAGGATTGACATTGGCCGTGTAGTTGATTTTTTATCTGAAACTTGAGTAGGCAGGCGTATATCGAAAACCTTAATAATTCTGGATTTTAGGCTTTAGATCCAATCCCAAATCTAAA
>CAZZZY010000831.1:0-3131 GCA_964658545.1 uncultured Acetobacteraceae bacterium
CAACTGGCGCGACGCAGAGACAAGAAAGAGATGCTTAACCCAAGCGTATTGGACTTTGACTCAGTAGCGATCGCCAAAGCTTATGAACTTGGTGGCAAAACTTGTAAATATTGGTGTGTACTTACTTATTTTGGTATATGCTGTAAACCTTAACTATAACAAATTTCGGGTTGACACTTTATAGACTGGCTGAAAATCCATAAATTTATGCGGAATTAATATCGGCGACACTGGAGTTGATAGGAGTAACATCACTTATAAGCAGAATTTATGAACACAACCAATAAATATTTTTTACCCCTTATTTTTGTGACAATAGTTGCCAGTATCAGCAGTTGTAGTTCCAACCCTAGTGTCGGTAATATTGACACTGGAACGCCATCCCCTACGACAACACCGACAAATAGTGAATCGCCTCAGACTTCCAGCCAAATTTCTGGCGTAGCACAGTTGAGAGAAAAATTTCCTAATCAAAAACTTCATAAGGAAAATACGCCTTCCTTATCAACTCCTAAAACTGCCACTAGCAAAACTACCAACGTTATACTGTACACAAGTGATGCCCAATGTCAAAAACTCATTCCAGAAAAAGCTTCCGTAGCAGCTGAGGGAGGAGTAACAAATGTAGTGAATAAAATTTTAGAAAAACGAGATACAAGCGACTTTAGCTTGTCTGGATATCGTGTCAACATCAAGAATGGTATTGCTACAGTTGATTTGCGAATATCTCCTAAGTCAAAGCGGCAAATAGCTTCTCTTTCTAGTTGTGAACAGTTTGCTCTGTTTGGCAGTCTCCGTAAAACCTTAACGGGTAATGCCCAATGGAATATTAAAGAAGTTCGCTTCACCGAGCGAGGTGAGGATATTGTTCTTTAGTTAAATATGGTAGGTAGTAGACCCATCCAAAAATTAAATTCGCATAAAGATAGGATATAAAATTTTAGCTTTGTAAATCATGATGTTTACCCTATCTAGCTTTTGCGGGTTATACAGCACAATAAATCCTGTTGAAGCACAAAATTTTAAAATTCTATTTTTTGTCTCTAAACTATCAGAAACTATGCCAAAGCCTTATCTATACGTTGATTGAAGACATATAGACCGCCTTGAAAACTCTTGTACAGAATGGGTTATAAGTTTACGGACAAGTCTAGTAAGTTCCATCCGTCATCAGCTGGCTAAAAATATTTTTCAATCTGAATAGTCAGAGGACTGATATATCAGCAGTTGCCAAAACAGTGTATGTTTTAGTCAATTGAAAACAGCTATAAATAGTGTTATGATTCATTTTAAAGGTAAATGCTACAGCAGCAATTCGCGGGTGTAATTCAGTGGTAGAATGTCACCTTCCCATGGTGAACGTCGTGGGTTCGAGTCCCATCGCCCGCTTTAAAAGCGTTATTTTGGCTACAAGTTAGTTATGCTGTCAACGTGGAATGGAATTCCCATTGCTTATGACATAGTGCCTGCTAATACAGATGAGAGAATTGCTGCTGATGGTGTTTTAGAGATGGTTAGTGCTAGTGATATTTACGCGAGTCTTGGGATTTATCTCTGCTGATTGGCAGGCTGCGATACCTAGGGCGGGCTGCGCCTACGCTCGTCGCACTGGTAATCGAATCTGGACACTAAAGCGCGATAACCAGCATCTTCAACATTCCCATGCTTTGAAGCGCTTTATCAGTCGTGTTCGTCAGCGTGTGGAAGGTGTTTTTCACGAAATTCAAAACACTGGTCGTAATCCCGAACGCTTACTCAACAAAACTGTTGATGGCTTTTGTGTACATATTGCAGCCAAGATTGCATTTCATACTCTGCGTTTGTTGCTTCGTCGCCGTTTTGGTATTGATGTTCTCACTTTCCAGTCTCAACCTATTTAATTCACATTAGGCGTAATTTTTAAAGAATGATTTAAGACTTTTCTATCAAAAGAAATATATCTAGTTAATGTCAGTCTAAGCAGGTTAAAAGTATTAAAAATGTTATCTTAAAGGCAAGGTCATTTGCTCAGTTTTTGAGGAAAACACTATGACTAAAACGCTCATAGAGGCTAATGCTATCGAGTCATTGCTAGGTAAAGAGGCTAAAGACCTGCTTACCTACAAAGCAAAGGTTTCTCAGGATTTACTACATTTGCCGGGGCCAGACTTTGTAGATCGAATCTGGATCAACAGCGATCGCAATCCTCAAGTATTGCGTAATCTCCAGTTAATTTATTCTACTGGTCGTCTGGCAAACACAGGTTATCTCTCAATTTTACCAGTAGACCAAGGGATTGAACACTCTGCGGGTGCGTCTTTTGCGCCCAATCCGATTTACTTTGACCCAGAAAATATTGTCAAGCTAGCGATCGCCGCAGGTTGCAATGCTGTTGCTACCACTTTGGGGACATTAGGTATAGTTTCGCGCAAATATGCTCACAAAATACCCTTTATTGTCAAAATTAATCACAATGAATTGCTGACTTTCCCCAATCAATTTGACCAAGTATTGTTTGCTGATGTGGAACAAGCTTGGAATTTGGGGGCAGCGGCGGTGGGTGCGACAATTTACTTTGGTTCCGAGCAGTCTACCAGACAAATTCAGGAAATCAGCAAAGCTTTTAAACGCGCCCATGAACTGGGCTTGGTGACTATTCTCTGGTGTTATCTGCGGAACAACGCTTTTAAACAAGATAAAGATTACCACCTGGCGGCTGACCTCACTGGACAAGCGAATCATTTGGGTGTAACAATTGAAGCCGATATCATCAAACAAAAGTTACCCGAAAATAACAATGGTTATGGTGCAGTTGCTAAAGCCAGTGGTAAGAGTTACGGCAAAACCGATGAGCGGGTTTATACAGAATTGACAACGGATCACCCAATTGATTTAACTCGTTACCAAGTACTGAATTGTTACTCTGGGCGTGTGGGGTTGATTAATTCTGGTGGCGCGACTGGTAAAAATGACTTCGCCGAAGCAGTACGCACCGCCGTGATCAACAAACGCGCTGGTGGTTCAGGATTAATTTCTGGGCGAAAGACCTTCCAACGTCCCTTTGAGGAAGGCGTAAAACTGTTTCATACCATTCAGGATGTTTACTTATCGCCAGATGTGACGATAGCTTAGGGAGTGGGGAGATGAGGGAG
>CAZZZY010000832.1:0-3123 GCA_964658545.1 uncultured Acetobacteraceae bacterium
CAAAGCTACTAGCTATGATAATAGTTGGCAGTTTACCATTTGGTACTCAGAAGAAGCAATCAAACAAGATTTGAGCAAACCCACCCAAGAAAAAGCTAGAGAACTTGCCGAGTTACAGCGCAATCCCTTGGTGTTAGCAAAATATATCATTCAACAATATGACAAACAACAGCGATCGCAGCAAGAGCAATCTGAAGAAGCTTTTAACAAAATTGAGGGTAATGCTAACAATCAAGCACAGGAATCTCGCTGGATTTCCCTATTACGCAGCGATAAATATGGTCAATTGATTGAAACCCCTAAATTCCGCAAGTTTGCCACCGATTACATAGCCAATCAATGGCGTGACTTAGCGATTAAGGGAGGATACAACCATAATTCGGGTATGGCAATGCCATGCGATCGCCTAACTCGTGGCACAATCTGTGTACCCCATCTACCGGAAGGAGATGTAATTCTCACCCGTTACCCCATCGTCAATTCAGACAACATCCGCCTCTACCAAAATATCCACGATCCAGAATTGAGGAAAACTCGCAACGTAGTTTGGATTCACCCCAAGGATGCCGAGGAATACCACCAAGCCGATTTTGACGGCGACCAATTAATGGTCAGTTCTGCTAGTAAACTGCCTAATATTGCTCAAGAAACTCTCCGCGCAGGTGAACCGGGACGATTTGAGCCAGTTAAACAACGCCCTAAGCTGGCGTATACGGAAATTACAGATGAAGAAGGCAACTTAAAATACAAAAATTTAGCAGAGATTGCTGCTGCCAGCAGTCAAAATAAAGTAGGGCTGGTAGCAACAAACATTGGACGTGTACAGTCATCAATGCCCCAAGACAGTGAGAATGTGGAGCGATTTGTCAGACGACAAAGGAAGTTGCTAAACCGCCTATTTCAGGCACTTCAGGTTGAGGTAGATTCGCCCAAAAGTGCAGAAAGATTGGAAGATATCAAAGAAATAGGTGGGGAAAATTTGCTCGCCGATGCCAAAAAATGGTCAGAGTCTCACCCCAGTTACTTCTTTGACTTTAAAAAAGATGAACGGCTTTATCGCTCCTTTGCCATGCCTGCGGATGCTCCTGGCTCAATTAACGTCATTGCAAGAGTTGTAGTCAATCCTGTGTGGGAACCAACACGCATTCGTAGCAGAGATAGGCATGAGTTTCGCTACCTGTTTCCCAAAGAGACGCTATCTGTAGATGCCTTGGAATGGGCAGACGAATTGAAAACAAGGTTTCAGCAAGCTAGAGACGAAATTAAAGAACGGGTGGGAGATGACAGGGAAGCCTTTAATGAGGAACTAGGTAAGCTCTACGAAAGCTATCGGGCGGAAATTGATGAATTATTCACCAGTCCAGAAGATCGGTTTGTAAATCCTGCGCGCAAGCTCCGCCAATGCGTAGCATCTCGCAGAGAAGGGGCGGCGGCACTGTGGCACACACAACACACCCGTCCAGAATTAGATCGGCATCGCAAAGACTGTTTAAAGCTGGCAGAACAGATGGAAATTACGTTTTCGTTTGAGCATGATTATGAACTGCCAAGCGTTGCATTACCACAGGATATTTATGTTTTGAGTGTTCCTTTCGGTGCAGGTGCTATTAAATGGAAAGAATCTTTAGAACAAAAAGGAATTAAATTTGATGCCACGATTCATCCTCAATTACCTCTGATTGAATTTGCTTTGAAAGACTTATCTCCCAAAGTAGTTGATAAATTAGCAGCTAAATTTGGCGAAAACATTAATGATTTAGATGAACTTAATATTCCCAAGGATTTGAGAATTATCCCGCCGGTAGATCATAGTTGGGCAACATCACGTCAGGATTCAGGTGTTGGTGCTTTGGCATATAACCTGTTTACAGAGGAAGTATGTCAACAGCTTCAGGATTTTCAGTTTGATGAAATTAAAGTGTTGGGTATCAAATACAACGACTTTGCTAATGAAAATTTTTCTAGTAAGCAATGGAAAAAGCGCAGCGTTACTCTGGAAGTGGGAGTTTTTGAGTTACCCGAATCTCATCCAGAGTTTTATCGTTACAACGGTACACCAATATTACAGATTGATGGCAAGAATTTAGGCACTTTTGCTCCTGACAGTCCGAAACTGCCGATTGGTTCTACATTTGCAGCTACTTTGCAACCAGATGGCTCTAGTATTATCCTCAAAGTTAATCCTGAGTCAATCAATCTGCCAGAAGTTCCATTACCGGAATCAGAACCAAAGTTAGATACTGCTGGGCAATTCCGAGCCATTCACCGTGAACTCTGGCGTAAGGAAATGTTTGATAATTTGGTAGGAGCGATCGCTATCACCTACGAACAGCGACAGGCTAATCAATCTGCAAGTAATGAAATTGAGCAGTTTCAAATTGGTAGCCATTGGACTGCTTATGTGCAACCTAGTGGTGATTTTATTGTGCGAAATGAAGGTAAGCGGACGATTTGTCGAGGTAATCTACAGACGGGTGAGGAGATATTTCCACTTTCAGAAGAACGTGCCAGTGAGCTAGAAGCGATGATTTTAGAGAGAGAACGATTACTTAACAGAAAACATGAGTTATCAAACAATGGACACCATATTAGCAGTCAGAATATTGAGTTGAACTAAAGTGGTAAAGGAGATTATTTAAATGCGTAAAATAGTATAGGCGCTTTTATTAAATTACGATTACCTTTGAAACCGTGATAATAATTCTTCACGGTCAGCCTCTAAAAGTAAGCCAAGATATTCTTCCGTAGATAACTGCATTAATTGAGGAATAATCGCCTCTAACTCAGCATCTAAATTACCAAATCGTAACTTCAAAAGCCCGGAAATGACTTTTCTTCGTTCGGCTTCTGCACCTTCCTCTTGCCAACTGGTCACAAATTCCATTTACGATTACCCTTGAAACCGCGATAATAACTCCTCACGGTCAGCTTGCAAGAGTGAATCCATACTTAACGGGTGACAATTGTAACAAAGCGGGAATAATGCCTTCTAAAGAAGCATCAATGTCCCCAAAGCGCAGCTTTAAAATCTTAGTAATAGTTGCCCGTCGTTCTACCTGTATTGCTTTCCGTTCCCAACTGGTGACAATTTCCATATATACCTCCTGCTCAGTTAATCCCATT
>CAZZZY010000833.1:0-3120 GCA_964658545.1 uncultured Acetobacteraceae bacterium
AACTCACAAAAGTCATATTTCATATTAGCAAAAAAATATAAATGAACATATTCATATGCCACATCAGCTATAATATCACTTACCATAGTCATATTCCATATCAGCCAAAATTAGGACTAAATGAAGTTATATTCCACATAGGCTTTTATTTATTTGCTCAAGCATGTCATGAAAAAGTCAATTGTTTAAGAATAGTCACCATATATACCATGTTGTTAAAATATGCCAAAATATGGCTAAATACACCTCCTAATATATATGACATATGACTACAAAGATGATTCATGCATGGTTATATGACTTGTTGTAATAATTGGACTCAATCATATTGCAAGTTATCTATAGTGATTTTCATAGGTCATATTTTTAGATTCTACAACTTACTACAATTATATTTTGGAGTCATAAAATGCTCATTTTCTTGTAATGTATCTTAGTAGAAGTTGAATTTGAAAATCCTTTCCTCTCTATAGTTTCCAATTCTGTGACTATTTATGAATTTAAAACATTATATTTATCGGAACTGTCGGAAGAAAATAGTGGGATCAATCTTGCTAGCCGATCGCTTCCAGTCACGCCGCACCAGTTTGCGAAACTAGCTGAAACCATCCGCCAAGAACGTGATCGCAATTTCTCGATCTGGCTACTTTCTGCTCAACCTTCGCGTTCTGTCTCGCTGTTACAAGAACATGATTGTCCCGCTCAGTTTATCCCTAATCCCCGCGACTACCAAGCGATCGATAAACTGCAAATTAACCATACTCCCATAGCCCTAAAATATTCTGGTCTTGCGGAACTAGAAGGTTTTATTCTGCCGACATACCGAATAGTAATCGTCACAGACCGGGAATTTTTTGGACAGCATTCCTTGGCGACTCCCGGCTATATCCGCAAGCGCCACAAAGCTACTTCTAAACAAGTTGATCCCAATAAACTGCGTCCAGGTGATTATGTAGTTCACAGAAATCATGGTGTTGGCAAATTTGTCAAGTTGGAAAGTTTGACGATTAATAACGAAACCCGTGATTATTTGGTGGTGCAGTATGCTGATGGGTTATTAAGAGTTGCAGCCGATCAAGTAGGGGCTTTATCTCGATTCCGCGCCGGAGGTGATAAAGCACCGGAACTCAACAGGATGACCGGTAAAGCTTGGGAAAATACCAAGAATAAAGTCCGCAAAGCGATTAAAAAATTGGCGGTGGACTTGTTGAAACTGTATGCAGCGCGATCGCAACAACAAGGTTTTAGCTTCCCAGGTGATATGCCTTGGCAGGAAGAATTAGAAGATTCTTTCCCCTACCAACCCACCACGGATCAACTCAAAGCTGTTCAAGATGTGAAACGCGACATGGAAAGCGATCGCCCAATGGATCGCTTAGTTTGTGGCGATGTCGGTTTCGGAAAGACGGAAGTGGCGATTCGTGCTATTTTCAAAGCAGTCACCGCCGGTAAACAAGTGGCACTCCTTGCGCCAACAACAATTTTAACACAACAGCATTACCATACACTCAAAGAACGTTTTGCACCTTATCCCGTAAATGTCGGTTTACTCAACCGTTTTCGGTCTGCTGAAGAACGCCGCGATATTCAAAAGCGATTAGCAACAGGTGAACTAGATGTAGTTGTTGGTACACAGCAACTTTTAGGTAAAGGCGTGGCATTCCGGGATTTAGGACTGTTGGTAGTGGATGAAGAACAGCGGTTTGGGGTAAACCAGAAGGAGAAAATTAAAAGCCTGAAAACTCAAGTGGACGTGCTTACCCTCTCCGCCACTCCCATTCCCCGAACTTTGTATATGTCTTTGTCAGGAATTCGGGAAATGAGTTTGATTACCACACCACCCCCAACTAGACGAGCCATTAAAACCCATCTGTCACCGATAAATTCTGAAAGTATCCGCAGTGCAATTCGTCAAGAATTAGACAGAGGTGGACAGGTATTTTATGTAGTTCCACGAGTAGACGGCATTGAAGAGACAACAGCTAAGTTACGAGAAGTGATACCGGGAGCTAGATTTGCGATCGCTCACGGTCAAATGGATGAAAGTGAGTTAGAATCAACCATGCTCACCTTCAGTAATGGTGACGCAGACATCCTCGTTTGTACGACAATTATTGAGTCTGGCTTAGATATTCCGCGAGTCAACACGATTTTGATTGAAGATGCTCATCGCTTTGGATTGGCACAACTGTATCAATTACGCGGTCGTGTGGGACGTGCAGGTATCCAAGCTCATGCTTGGTTATTTTATCCGAAGCAACGGACATTATCTGATGCAGCCCGGCAACGTTTACGAGCAATTCAGGAATTTACGCAGCTAGGTTCTGGATATCAACTAGCGATGCGCGACATGGAAATCAGGGGTGTGGGTAACTTGTTAGGTGCAGAACAATCCGGTCAAATGGATGCCATCGGTTTTGATTTATACATGGAAATGCTGGAAGAAGCAATTCGAGAAATCCGCGGCCAAGAAATTCCGAAAGTGGAGGATACGCAGATTGACCTTAACCTCACGGCATTTATCCCAGCAGATTACATTACCGACTTGGATCAAAAGATGAGTGCATACCGAGCGGTGGCCACAGCTAAATCTAAATCAGAATTAAACCAGATTGCAGCCGAGTGGAGCGATCGCTATGGTACTTTACCAGTGTCGGCAAATCAACTTTTGCGAGTCATGGAACTCAAACAGTTAGCGAAAAAACTCGGATTTAGCCGCATTAAACCAGAAAATAAGCAGCACGTCGTTTTAGAAACGCCAATGGAAGAACCAGCTTGGAATTTATTGGCGGCGAATTTACCAGAAAATCTCAAGACGCGCTTTGTGTATTCTCCTGGTAAAGTGACGGTGCGCGGGTTAGGAGTTTTTAAGGCAGATCAACAATTGCAAAATTTGATTGATGCTTTTGGGAGAATGCGAGGTGCGATTCCAGAGGCGATCGTTGTTTGAATTTTGAACGTATCGCGGCAGTCCTTACCCTGAATGTACTCATAGGGTAGGGATCGGAGCGGGTTATTGGAACGAACGACAAATCCAGGATATTCAGGCAGCGCTGTTGTCCAAACTTGCGTGTCCTTCTAGATAAAATTTTCCCTTAAATCCGGGGCAACCTCAAACCT
>CAZZZY010000834.1:0-3114 GCA_964658545.1 uncultured Acetobacteraceae bacterium
CGTAGCCATCCAGCTTTGGCATCATTACATCTAGAACTATTAAATCAGGGGTCAACAAGCGAAAAGCTGACAAAGCTTCTTCACCATCACTAGCTGTCACTACGCTGTAGCCAATCATTTCTAGACGCGTCTGTAAAATCCGGCTTCCTGCTGGCTTCGTCATCTACTACTAAGATTGTGCCTTTCTCACCTGATAAGTTTCTCAACGCTGTTCCTTTCCAGCGAGAACTCTCAACCATCCATTATCTGCTCATTAGGAGTCAAAAACGCAAAACAATCTTGACCTACAGTCATGATCAAGAAGCGATCGCTTTAAGGCATCTGTGCAACAGATTATGCTAAATCATCTGCACTAAAAAAAAATTTGTACTCAATTGGTAAATTCTTCAACCAGGGACTCGTATTTTCCATAGTTTTGGTGTACCTTGTTAATTCCGTGCAATTATTAATACTCATCTTCTCCCAACTTTACCCATCCAAATTTTAAGTCAATGCCTTCGAGGAAACAGCCAATGAATACTTCTAATGAGATACATACAAAGAAAATTATCAAAAAATCTGACAAGCTTACCCTGAAACAGATGAAATTAATCGAAGAAGCAGAAGACCAACTTCTTGAAGCTAATACTGTCAATTCTCCAGCCTCTGTGGTTGAGCTTGAGGAGAAACCAGTAGCGATTTCAGAGCCTAGAGTTCCTGACTATATTCCATTGCTTGATAATCCTCCGGTACAGTCTGTTGGCAATAGAATTGTCCAATTATGACTTGATGAATGATACAGTGTAATTTTTCCTTGCCACCTGAGTATGTTCTTCGTAAGGCCAAGCCTTTTGATATGTGGTTAATAGTATTTTTTGTGTTTAGAGCAAGGCTAGACCCCAGTCAACTTAGATGGCAGCAATTTTGGATCATTGAATATGATGGACATTTAGTAGCCTTTGGGCAGCTGCGAAACTTTCACTTAGCGCAAGAACTGGGTGGTTTATTTGTTGCACCAGCTTGGCGAAACCGTGGTTTAGGAACTTTTCTAATGCAGCATTTAATTTCTCAAGCCACCCAACCGCTTTATTTAAAATGCTTAAAACCTCAACTGGTAAACTTTTACACTGAAAGAGGCTTTGTGCTTGTTAATTTTCAAAACTTGCCACCATCTCTCAAGCCAAAATTTGGACTATCTCAATTACGAAAGAGGCTAACGAAAGCTTTTGTTCTATTTTTCAAGTATGAATATCCAAACTAAACGTTTATTAAGATAAACTAAGTAATACCAAATTATTGTGAAGCTGCATAAAACTCATGGAGGCTAAAAGGGCAGCCCTTTCAACGCGAACAAATAAACTATTAAATCAAAGGCTGAAATCCGCTCTCTATATAGTGGGTCAAATTAGGACTTGAGGCTATTGATGTATTGATGTCTGTCTGGGCGATCGCAATGTCAAAGATGGTCAAAATGCTGATCTTTTGGGTGGGCGTTTTGATAAATCTAATAACTTATGCCTAATGTGAATTTAAAAATCTGGCTATCTCAAAAAGTTTTTTAGGCTAGACCAGAAATAGGATTCAGCAATCAGCAATTAAATTACTGCCATTGCCTTACCACTGACGGCGGACAGGAAATAACCACCCGTCGAACCTTTTGCCGCATCAGCATCTCACGCAGTATCAGCCCTGCTTCAATTGTCTTGCCCAGCCCTACATCGTCAGCAATGAACAAACCAACTCTCGGCATTAGCAAAGCTTTACGTAGCGGCTCTAGTTGATAAGCTTTGACTTCTATTCCCGCCCGATAAGGAGCTTGAAAAAGCTTGGCATCTGTGGAGGTTACGCAATTCCACCGTAATGTGTGCAGGTAGGCAGAAAACAGACGCGGATTATCAAAACCTCGATTCGCTATGGAATCCCATGATGTCGCCCCTACGATTTTGGCATCTATTTCCCGTTCCCATAGGACTTCTAGCGATTCTCCTAACGCATCATCTTCTAAACAAGAAAGGCTAACTTTAGTGTCTTGCTCTGGAGACGGCTTAGACACAACTTCTTCTACAAGATATTGCCGCGATCGCACTCGCACAATCTGTCCAGTTACAATGTCAGTCACTCGTGTCTTCCTCTTTGTAACTGGACTGGTATTATCCCTCCCATGACAATTTGACTCCCCTAAACCCTTATGTCTAATGACTGGTTGGACTAGAGTGCTAAGAAAGCAACTATGCTTTATTTAAATAGCAGGTATAAAATAGTTATCAATCTATTCGAGTCTTAGCACCTGCTACATCTTGTTAAGTATTTTTCTATACGTCTATATAAATTAGCTAATTATCTATAAAATTTTAATTTAGCCAATAAACCCCCTGAATTCCTTGAAATTTCTCCTATTGGTCAAGTCCCTGTGTTTGTAGATGAAGATGGCACGGTAATTTGGGACTCTACATTGATTGCGGAGTATCTAGACGAAACTTATCCACAGCCTAGCTTTTACCCAAGCGCTCCTCACATACGGCTTGAGTGCCGTAAATGGGAACAACTAGCAGATACTTTAGGCGACAATATTATAGGTTTATGGGTATTAGATTTTATGGGTGATCTAGCTCCTGCTTATTATCGAAAAAAATATGAAACATTAATTAATCGCCTTTTACCAATCTTCGATGAACAACTGCGTTCGGCTAAATATTTGTTAGAGGGTGAAACATGGACAGCAGCAGATGTGGCAGCGTTATGTTCCCTCGGCTACTACAGCTTTCGCTTAAATGAAGACTGGCTTCTTCAGTATCCTTATTTAAAAGGCTGGTTTAATAGATTACACGAGCGTGAATCAGTCAAGTCAACTATTCCAAAAAAGACTCCTACTTAGGGGTTGCTGAAAAAGTAATAAGAAAGCAAGATTAGGATTGGTTAGTTATTCAAGCAAGCCCTACTTAGGAGCCTTGCAAAAATAACTTGAATAATTTTGATGGGGAAGTTAAGCTCACAAGTCGTTCCAGATTAAATTTGTACAACTTATTTTTACATGATGCCTATTAATAATGACGCACCAGAATAATCAAATTAATTGCATCTACCAAAAATTCTTTTCAATAGGATCTGAACCAATCAGAAAATCAAAATTACCTT
>CAZZZY010000835.1:0-3106 GCA_964658545.1 uncultured Acetobacteraceae bacterium
CCTAGTTTGTCAGGGTGGTACATCAAAGCTAGCTTCTTATAAGCTTGTTTGATCTCAGTATCCCCAGCTTCATAAGTTCTATCTGAGAGACCCAGCATGGCATAGAGATCCCCCAAAAGAAGAGCTTCTTTTTCAATTTCCTGAGCTTCTTTTTGTGTAGGTGCAAAACTTTTCAAGTATTCCCCAGCTTGATCACCATCTCCTTGAAACCAACCAGTCCAGAATTTTTCTTGTTGTGTCTCTTTGCCAGTATTTTGATTCTTATTAAGTCGGCTTAAGTCGGTAAACTTAGTAGGATTTAGGTCGGATGACAGCTGATTTATTGGTTGGGCAATATCTTTAAGAATTAGCCCATTATTTCCGAAAACTTTTTTGAGGCTTTCGATTAATTTATCAGCAATTACTTTATGGGTAATCAATCGCTTGATTAGCTCTGGAATGCTCAGTTCTTCATCTGGATCGATAAAAGATTTTCCATACTTTTTGCTAGTTTCGCTCATTTCCTCATCAGGAACTTCCAACCCGACTGACTTGATAAATGATTCCCCTAGTTGATCGCTAAGTGTTGTGTAGAAAGCTGTGACATCTTTCCTTTCTTGCTGATAATTGTATTCACGAGCATCTTCAATCTGACCCAGTTTCGGATATGCGATCGCATCCGCACCAGAAAGGGTAGAACTCTCACCCTGCCAATTGATCCCAGTCCAATCACGCCAGCGTTTTTTCTCATTCAGCTTCTCTCTGACATCACTTATACTCTCACCCATTTCCCCTTGAACCCAGAAAAATTCCCATGCATACTTCGTCCACAAACCCCAACTTCTTTTCCAAGATTTGTATTCCCATTCACCTTTAACATTATCCTCAATCCACTCTCGACAAGTTTCTGTAACACATTTCCAAGCTGTTAAGAATACTAATTTGGCGTTTGATTCGGGAAAATCACCCAGAATAATGATCTGGTTGGGCATTCCTTGAGTGATATTTGATAAAGCTGGAGAAACTACTTTACAACGATGCTCTTTAGCCGCATTACAAATTACCGAAGATAAGTAAGAAAGTAGATAGGAACTTCCATACAAATCTCGCAATTTACGTGATTTTTCGATAAACCCTTGCACGGGTGCAAAGGTAATTACAGTGTAAATTTGTTCTGTCATAGAAGGTGAAAATTACTTCCTTACCATGCTGAATTTTTACTCATTTTTGTAAATCTTTGGAATTTTTATAAGTCACTAACCACTGCAAAACTTCCTGGAGTTTCCATTTATCTGCCAAATTTACAGCAAATTAAATTAGGTCAATCTAGAGCGAACTAAGAAATATTACATATTAATTTAGTCCTTTTTTTGACCTCACAACACCTGCTTATGATTAATTGAAGATTCAATATTTATTGAAACTTTTCTTAACATTTCGTTAAATGAATCAAAACCTCAGCTAATGCTTGCACCATTGGATGAGTTGATAAATCTTCTCCCCGCTTCAAACCATGCACACTACCTGTTAGCAACGGGGTGGTTTCTAGTAAGTCGCTTGTATTCTCTTGCCAATTATGAGTGAACAAAACTTCATCTTTGACAGCATTCAACTGACTGTGAATTTTTGCAATGATTTTTAGTCCCAGTGGTTGACAACAATTTTCCCACTCGACAAATTTATTTACATCTCCTGACAAAATAACTGCATGGGTTGCTGGCTGCATAATTGTTTTGTTTTCAGCTGTGATTTTGCCGCCAACATCAATAATATTTATTAATTGATTTGCACTACTTACCCATTTAGCCGCTTCTTTTGCAAAATCTGAGGTAACATCTCCTTTATTTTTACGCTTGCAGTCCTTGGCGACTGGCTGATTCTTTTCATAAGCTTCGTGATGCCAAGACCCTTCCCCATCAGGACAAGCTGTGATTACATAGGGATAAGGCGCGCCCAAATTACCCAAAATTGCTCTTTTCAAACCATCCCGCAAACAGGATTTACCCGATTGCGGTGGCCCGCACAAAACTACTTTGATTACCGTTCGCTCTTTTTGGGACTCTTTTGTTTCAATCAAATCTCCTACCTGATATTCTGCCGAACCATGTACAGAAGTGACTATATAGGTTTTGTGTCTGATCGCACCATCTGATGTACTGATTTTACTGCCTAGTTTCGGGTCGAGGACGGCGACTACTTCATATAAATGTACGAGTCTGTGTGAAAGGACATAAGCAACGGGAACAGATTGCGGCCCGTCAATTAAAATACGCTTTCCTCCCGGAATTTGCCCTGAATCAATCATTTGGTTTAATAATTCTAGGGCATCTTTAACAATGCGATCGCCCTGTGCCGGTATAGTACGATTAAATCCAACATGCAATACCTCACCATTTAACTCTATCTGGTAGCTGTGCATACTTTCTGTTCACTGTCTTTTTCTCATGGAACGGACATTAATTTGACCAATAAGGGTATCCGCCGAGATATGTGCAAAATGGGACACGTTGTAAAGTTTTGTAAAGTCGATTACCAAAAGCCTTGATTTACCGTTGTTTCAGTCTCGACCTCAACTTGACTATTAAATTTTAGGCGCTCTGCACCGAAAGCGGGATAAGCAGTTAGTGTAGGTAGTAATCCTATACCAAAAATTCTCAAAGCCAATTTTAGCCAAACAGTTTTTTTATCTATCAAATGAGTCATAGTATATCAGTAGTATCGATAAAAACACCCTCTCCTTATAAAAGTGTTGATACTCTTTTTTTCTACACCAATTTGTTTGAGGAGCTGTACTAGCTTTTTAACAGGCTGATACTGGCGCAACAGGCTATGCATAGTTTACTTCACCAAAGGAGTATACTAACGAATTACTAGCGATCGCTTCGCTACTAACTCAATACGCTTGGGTTAAGGGCTATTGGCAACAATTTTGGGTTTTCGAGACGCGATAAATCGCCGTCTCTACAAATATTTTGTTGCTCATTGTGCTGACTAAAGTGTAAAAATCTGACAATTAATCTACCTCCAATTTAATTGAAAACTACGATTTTTCAGGTAGATGTGCTTGATAGTTCGGTCTATTTATTTCTCCAATTCGATTTAGAGGCCAAAAGCGCAAAATTGCTCT
>CAZZZY010000836.1:0-3103 GCA_964658545.1 uncultured Acetobacteraceae bacterium
GACATTGCCGATTTGTTCATTGATAGAGAGGGATTGTTGATAAAGGGCGATCGCTTCTTCTATTTCTCCCCTATTGGCTTTGAGCATTCCTAAATATTGACTAATTGCTGCTTGTTCTTTTTTGTCTTCCAAGGGACAAAGGTTTAACGCTCGTTGATAATGCTCTAGTGCCAGATCAACTTCACCAACTTGGCTCTCACAATAACCCATCTCCTTGAGAACGCGATAATCTTCAGTAATTTCTAAAGTTGATTTGCACAGTTGCACTGCTTCCCTGAAACGGCTTTGATGCAAATAGCGATTGGCTAAACTGCTTGCTATATCGGCGGCTTTTTTTTCTTCCTTCCCCAACAACGCCAGCCGATGAATTTCTAACCATTGTTCCTCAATTGATGTTCCCGCCTCTTCCCACCAAAGACGATACAACACCTCAGCCGCTTGCTTATACAAAGCTTCCCCATTTTCCGGTAACTGCACAGGCAAAATGCGCGGCACTCGTAACGCCTCATCATGGCTCACCTCCAACAGTCCTAACGCCACTGCTCGACTAATATAATTTTCCAAATTGGCGATCGTGTCACAAACTGCGGCTAAAGCTGCCCTCGGTACTGGCAACTCAAACACCAAACCCCGTGACAAAATCTCTCGCATGGTTGTATCCATCTGTTGCAGCAGCGCCTCTGCCAAAACTTGCTCTCGCAACTCCACCGGATCTGCTGCTAACTGGTTCAAAATTGTTGCCACATCAACAGTTTTATTTTGCAGAATCTTATCCAACCATTCCAGCAAGCGGGGATTACCATCAGCCAACTTCTGCGCTTGGGATTTTAACGCCTCATTCACCTGAGATTTAGCACTAAAAGCAGTGAGGCGATCGCACTTTTTTTGCAAATCTGCGCCTTGCAGTGCATCCAACGGCTGCTTGTGGAAATACTGCAACTGGGTAAATTCAAAATCGTAACGGCAGGTAATAATGATGCGGTGGGAAGTGGAATTTTCTCTAATTGCCCAAACTAAAGCTTTTATTACCTCTGCTGCTTCTGGTTGCAGACGACCTAACCCCCCTAACCCCCCTTCCCTACCAGGGAATGGGGGAACTTGACTCCCCTCTCCGCTTCGGAGAGGGGTTGGGGGAGAGGTCTCCAAATTTCCTTCAAAGTCATCCAGCACCAACAAAAACGGCTTTGCTTCCTCATGCAACTGACAGAAAACTCGCCGCAACCGAAACTTCAATTCTTCATCGTAATTTTGTAGGCTTTTGCGTTGTTCGTTGTCATCCAACTTTTCTGCCAAGCGATTCACTAAACTCGCTTCATCAATTCTTCCCACCCAAACAACACGCTCAAAATTTGGCAGTCTATCGCACAGCCTAGCTGCTAAACTACTTTTACCCAAACCGCCCATACCATGAATCAATACCCCAACTTCATCGCTTGATTGCGTCAGCACCCTTAAACAACTTTGCAATTGGCGGCGACGACCAACAAAACTTTCCCGCGTCGGGACTTTCACCTTACCCGCAGGATCTAAAAACTGGGTAGAAACAGAAAGCGGTGGTGCTGGTTTCCGTCCACGAGTCCGCAAGGGTGTAACTAAAGAACTTGGTAAATTACCTGCTGCATACAGCCGCAACAAATGCCAATCCCGTGCTTTGTTCTTAATTAATGCTTGGTAGGTACAAGCAACAGCTTCGGTGATTTGCTTCCCCGCAGACAATTCCTCATACAATGCAGCAGCTGCGGCTGTAGCATCACCATCTAAAACCTTTTGACCCCAACCCAAAACCGCTTTTGCACCCGATTTCAGCAATTCTTCAGCCATTGACGGCACAGAACCCGAATTGCCAGCTTGCCCAGTGCGACAACCAGAGAGGAAAATCAGTTTAGGTAGTCGAAATTGTAATTCTTGGGCAATATCCCCAGCGCTGGCATAGAAAGCTTCACCTATTGCGGTTTCTGTAATGAAGCGTGGTTGCCCATCTTGGAAAGTAGCATGACCCGTCAGGTGTAAAACATCAAAATAATCCCTGTCGTAACCATCGACTAAATAACCCAACTCCGATAAACAGCCGCTTTCTTCCACCGTCAACGCTAAAGGTTGTCGCTTTGTCGCCTCCAAAATCCGTGCTTCCTCTCCCTCAAAATCCAGCACAGGTTTGACATCCAGGGGCGAAGTAGCCATAAACAAAACTTGCAGCGCTCGGTTTTCTGGTTCCCCGTCAATAGTTAATTTTTTTACCGTCCTATCTGACACCCAGCGCACGGGGACAATCGCCGGGAATCGCTGCACCAAAAAATTAACGCCATCGTGCAGCACTTCCCAAGGCAAATGGGCGAGTTTTTCTGCGGCTGCGATCGCCAATACAATCCCCTCACGCTGATACTTATCTAGCAAGGGTTGCAGCCAGCGATCGCTCCCATCCAACCAGTCATACAACCGCCGTCCAGTTACCCTATAATCCTCTGGGAAAAACGAAACGTAATAATCTCTCTCAGCCAATTGAATCAAATCGGCGATTTCTGATAGACGAAGCGATCGCTTTTCATACTGATTTGGATTATCAATAAAGTAACGTAGCTCTACGTAATTCTCTGCAACTGGCTTGAGGTCGAGGTGGAGAGTTTGCACGTTCTGAATTTTGAGACTTCAGTATTTGCCTCAAGTTTACCACCTCTAATTCGGTAACAACGGGTGCTTTTGTATTAACCCTGTAGTCGCCTGAGATACCAGGTATTGCCAAAAGCGCCTCTGTTGCTGCGATCGCATCTTCACCCTCAATCGCCAACTGAATTTCTGCCATAGCGTTGATCTGCTAATTACTTCAGGCTGATCTTAAAATAATCCCACCGTAATTTCTCAGTTTACCTATGGGAATCCGATTTGATTATTGAACAAAATTAGGTATTTGTAGGGTGCGTTACGCGAAACGCTAACGCACCATTCTTAAGGGTTTGGTGCGTTACGCTGTCGCTAACACACCCTACGTATATTTTCACAAATAAAATATGAGTCCTATATGCTGTACTTAACGTGAGTTTACACGAAATTATTTATGAAAAAAGTAAAGGTTCAAAACCGTACTTCGTCCCGCTACGCGCTTTCG
>CAZZZY010000837.1:0-3096 GCA_964658545.1 uncultured Acetobacteraceae bacterium
CTTTTTACTTTTGCCTTGTTGTACTAGCTACTTAGATTTCAATTTAAATTCATCAAACTTCAATACCTCTGAATCCGGCTTACGAGTATCAAAGCGATAACTACTTATCGTACCCTTTGCCGTATCAAAGATACTAAAAACCGTAATATCATTACTCGTAATATAAGGCATCGGCTGACCATCTTCGCCCAGTAAGGGAGAAATTGTTGGCACTATCGGTTCTAAACCATTGGGATCACCAAGCTTAACATAATCCTCTTGATATCCAATTGGCACTTCTCGCTTTCTGTCACCCCAAGCAGCGCCATAAGTATTGCCCACATTAGATGTTTCGAGAAAATGCATTCCACTAGAACTAACAAAGCGGTTCCACAAATGAGAATGTCCATAGAATACTAATTGCACATTAGCACCTTCTAATAAAGGCACAACATCGTGGATAATATAATCTGCATCTTTCGAGTATTCGTAACGTACTGCCTTAATATGATTACCATCCCGTTCAATTATTTGAACCGGTTCTGTATAAGCAGGAACTATATTATCGCCTAGAGTGTGGGGCGGATGATGGAACATCACAACTTTGTATTTTGCTTGTTTAAACTCAGGGCTATTGAGTTCCGTTTCTAGCCAATTATACTGCTTGCTACCTTTAGCAATTGGCTCATAAATTAGCTGTCCATAACCCCAATTTTCAGGATTATTTAAATCCTTTTCTGCTTCTCGATATCTACCCTTACCCTTTCCATCTAAGCTAGGAGTCCGCCACATATTTGTAGCATACAGTACTACCAAACGTGCATCACCAAAACTAACTGCATAATACCTTTTTCCACCCTCTTTACTTTGAGGTAAAGAGAAAATCTCTTCGTAGGTATGAGTATTAAAAGAATTATCTATTAAAGAATTGTCTTGGTAGATTTTTTGAGCAACAACACGGGGAATTGGATCATCAAATTCACCATCTAAACTTCCCGCCCTAGCAAATCGCCCCATCACCTCATGATTACCAATACAAGTAAACATGGGTGCATATTGAATTATTTGTCCACCAGTATAGATTGTCTTCACACCGTCGTGCGTCATGTGATATTTAGCACGACCTTGTAAACCGGGAAACAAAGCACCACCACCATGATCATCAAACCATTCTGAGGCGCGATCGCTAACATTGACCAAATCACCAGCAAACCATACTGCATCGACTCGTCCAACCGTTTCTACCACCTTTTGCAGATTTGCCGATGTCATCGGCTTTAATTGATGGTCAGAGGTGAGTAAAATTTTTAGTGGTGTACCTGGTTTGGGAGTAGCTGCGAGGCTAAAAACATCACTGTTAACACTCTCGTTGTCTTCTCGCACACTTGTAACACGATAATTTACCCGCACATCAGGAGTTAACCCAATCACCTCAGCTTCATGTCGCCAAATGTCACGCTGGACGGGTTTTTGATAAACTTCGCCGTCTTTGGTTTGGTTTGCAACTCTTGATTGCTGGTCTTCACGAGTGCGACTGAGTTTGGTAGTATTTGCCTTAGCAGTTAGTTTGAGATTTTCACCATAGGTTACTATGTGACTAACACCAGCAAACTCAGTAAACCAAACTACTCGCACTGAAGTTGCAGTTGGCAGTTGCAAAAATGGATCGGTGAGCAGTTGGGGTACTGATGTCATAATTGTTTGCCCAAATGAACGCACACTTATCAAAGTAAAGCATATAACCAGCACAAGCATAGCCACCAAGGAGATTTTATGGGTTAATAGCTGCATTCGAGCGTTCGCAGTCTTCCCAACTCGACCACAACATTTCATTTCTCACTCCTGGCTAGTCCCAAAAGACTTTTTCGGCTCACCATCTTGTGTGTCAAGGGTTAGGGTGGGTTTTGTATCAGTCAGATTTTTAACAGGCTTAGTTTGAGTTTTGGGTTGAGCTTTCTTGACTGGTTTAGTTTGAAGTTGGGGTTTGCGTTTATCGCCCTTTGACACGACTATATTCGCTCTTTTCTCTTGAAATGCGGCAAGCTTATCATCTTTCGATGCCTTTAGAAACTTTGGCGGTTTTTCTTGTGGCAACCCTAGTAAGCTATCAAATGCAAAAACATTCCTATGTGGCAGAAATTTCGCTTTAATTTCAACAAAACTAGGCTTGCCACGCTCCTCTTTTGGTAGCAAAGGATTGAATCTAAAGGGAGGAACGATTGCATCTTTCCACAATAAAGGTATGTGGCTAGCTTTCATGAACCGCACTTTTCTAGAAGTCTCGGCTTGTTTAATATAATCCAATCTCTCTGGTGTAAAATTACGAAACACTGATATACAAGGTGTCTGGCAAGCTGGGATGAATTGCCATAACCCTGTAAATCTAAACTCCAAGTCCTGATAATCTCCAAACAAACCCGATTGGGAGCCATTATCAAACCCCAAAACCTGAAACCCAATTACATGAGGTTTATCTCGCGGCGGAAAATGTATCACCCTTGGATAAACCATGAGCCGTACATAATCACTACCACTGTTACGAATCTGTTTTTTTAAAAAATCAAATATCAGTTTTTTTTGAGGGGCATGATATAAAGCATAGTCCCGATTTTCAATCGATATAGTCGGATGAGGTTTGGCTTTGAGATCCACAGTGCCAGCAATTATCCCAATAGCCTGAAAAATAGAGGAGTTTTCTGGAAGAGAAGTGCTATCACTCTGATCTGATTCTGGCTGTGTGTCTGGTATAGATTCAGTGAGTCGCCCACTAGGAATGATCGTAATGATTTTTTTCGGCTTGGTTGGCTCGTTGCTGGGGTTAATCATTATTGGGACTCCTCACACCTACACAAACCATTATAGAATTTTTCTCAATACGTATGAAGTTGACCGCTTCTCCCTGGTGGGATTCATGAATTCTCTGTAAAGAAAAAGAATCTTTTTCGGAACAAACCACTATGCAAGCTTTCAACGAAGAGGCTCTTGGATGGGCGCTCTTCGCTGGGGGAAATGACCCCATCAAGAACTGCTGTGGAATGAAAGGGGGGAACATGGGTCTGAGTCCCCCACTTCTGCTAATACCCCGGCTGAACCCTTTTTACCAATTTTGAATACTCT
>CAZZZY010000838.1:0-3095 GCA_964658545.1 uncultured Acetobacteraceae bacterium
CCCATAACAAATGACAAACATACAAATTTTTCTAGATATTGCTACAGAAGCAGCCTTAGCTGCTGGCGCTATTTTGCAAGGTTACTTGGGTAAGTTAGAAGATGCAATTATTGAAAAAGGTCGCCCTGGTGATTTAGTCACGGCTGCTGATAAAGCCTCAGAAGAGTTGATTTTAGAAATTTTGCGTCGCCACTTTCCCCAGCACTCTATCCTCGCTGAAGAATCAGGCAAATTAGGTAATCAAGAAAATGAATACCTTTGGGCAATAGATCCTCTAGATGGCACAACCAACTACGCCCATCAATACCCATTTTTTGCCGTTTCGATTGGGCTGTTAATTAATGGTGTTCCCCAAGTTGGTGTAATTTATGACCCATTCCACAATGAACTATTCAGTGCCGCTATTGGTTTAGGAGCAACGCGAAACCGTCGTACCATCAGTGTTTCAACAATATCTGAACTGGGTAAAAGCCTACTAGTAACAGGATTTGCCTATGATCGCCGCGAAACCTCTGATAACAACTACGCAGAATTTAGTCACCTCACCCATCTTACGCAAGGAGTCAGACGTAGCGGTTCGGCATCGCTGGATTTGGCCTATGTTGCCTGTGGACGTGTCGATGGTTACTGGGAACGAGGGCTTTCTCCTTGGGATATTGCCGCCGGGATAATTTTGTTACAAGAAGCTGGGGGGAAAGTTACTGCCTACGACGGCACTCCTGTCAAAATTGAGTCAGGTAGAATTCTGGCCACAAATGGTTATATTCACGACTCCCTCAGTAACGAACTTTTACAGGCTCCGCCACTGTCAGCCTGGGTATAGTAGTTGGGGTGGGGGCTTTCGCTCTGACTTTGGGTAAACTAAAAGGAGTATAACTGCTCCCTTGGTGTAAAAACTCTATATGTCTTTCAAAATAGATCGTGGACTATTTAAATATGATTTCATTGATCATCACGCAGTATTGTGCGTTCCAGTTGATGCGGATGTCAAAGAGATTCGTAAACGCTATCTGCAAATTGCCCGCCGCTTACACCCGGATAGTAGTTTTACTGAAACTGATGAACAAAAACAGCTAGGGAACGAATTTTTATCAAAGCTAGTTAACCCAGCTTACGAAAAACTTGTTGGCGATCGCACTCGCACGGAATATATTTTAATTTTGTCGCAAATTGGCAAGCGCCTGATACAAGAGTCTACTTCGGTAACTATCAACACCGACTTGGGTAAACAGTTAGCCCAGACACCTAATCTCGATCAATTTTATAGAAGTGCGATCGCTAAACTTGCTCAAACCCAATATGATTCTTTAGAGCAAGTGCTGCAAGTCATTGCCCAAGTTAGTGAGTTGAATTTAGTATATTTAATGCGGAGTGCAGGTAAACTATCCGCAGCGCCACCACCACAGGCTCAACCCAAAGTCCAATCAGGTACACCTCAGCCAAATATACCAAAAAATACACCACCAGAACCAGCGCCAGCAAAAGAAGACTCGGTTGTAGAGCAGTATGTTCGTCGCGCTCAATCTTTGATTGACAAAAACCAATTTGCCCAAGCCAAAGTAGAGTTGCAGGATGCTCTGAAGCTAGAACCTAAAAATAGTCGCTGCCATAGCTTAATTGCAATGGTGTATTTGAAGCAAAATCAGCTAAAAATGGCAAAAATCCACTTTGACAACACTCTAAAACTAGACCCCAATGACGAAACAGCTTTGCAATGGAAACCTAAAATAGATAAAGCTCTAGGACAACAACCTAGTGATCATAAGGTGACTTCATCCCCCAATAATGGAGATAAGCAACCAGATAAATCTGGTAGTGGTGGTTTGTTCGGTGGTTTGTTTGGTGGGAAGAAAAAATAATGGTGTATCAACCAGCATCAGGAGCCAGGGATTTATTGCCCTTGGATGTGGAGAAAAAACGCTGGATTGAAGAGCGGTTACAGCAAGTGTTTCACCGTTGGGGATATCACAGGATTATCACCTCAACTTTAGAGCGTATGGATACTCTGATGGCAGGGGAAGCAATCCAGCCTCAGATGGTGATTCAACTCCAAAAGGGTGAAGATGATGAATTAGGGCTACGTCCAGAATTAACAGCATCCATTGCTCGAACCGTTGTCACTCGGATGGCAAATGCAACTTATCCACAACGCTTGTACTACAATGCTAATGTGTTTCGCCGCACATGGGAAAATAGGCATAATCGTCAGCAAGAGTTTTATCAAGCTGGGGTGGAGTTGTTAGGTGCTGGTGGATTGCTGGCGAATGCAGAAGTACTGCTTTTAGTTGCAGATTGTTTAGCAGCACTGGGTTTGCGGCAATGGCACTTAATTTTAGGTGAGGCGGGAATTACGCGATCGCTCTTGAGTGCCTTTCCTGCTAATTTACAGGATAAAGTTCGCAGTGCGATCGCTCATCTCGACCGCATTACTATAGATACTTTACCCTTGAGTGACAAACTACGCGATCGCGCCCAAATCATGCTTGACCTGCGCGGCCCCAGTGCAGACGTGTTACAAAAAGTTAGTAGCTTGGATCTAGATGAGGAACAGCGAGAGGCAGTAAATAACCTCAAATCCCTAGTAGAATTACTGCAATCAGAGAGAAAATTTCCCTTAATCCTCGACCTGAGTCTCATCCAGACCATAGATTACTATACTGGCATCGTCTTTGAAGTTGTCAACGATACCGAATCCCAAGCCAGAGTTTTAGGGCGAGGTGGTCGCTATGACCAACTCTTAGGATTATATCATCCCCAAGGAGAAAATATACCCGGAATTGGTTTTGGACTAAATATCGAAGATTTATACCAACTTTTACTGTCTACTCAGCAATTACCGCAAGTAACCCCAGCGAGTAACTGGTTAGTAGTACCAGAGACGGCGAGTGCTAACGCCCATGCTTTTGCCTACGCGCAAAAACTCCGAGATTCCACTCATTTGGTGCGGGTAGAAATTGATTTAGGGGGAAGGGATGCAGATGCGATTCGCCAATATGCACGCGATCGCAGCATAGCCCAAATTGCTTGGATCAAAGCTGATGGTTCCCCAAAAATTGAATCATTGCGTTAGTGGGCATTGGGCATTGGTTATTTTC
>CAZZZY010000839.1:0-3089 GCA_964658545.1 uncultured Acetobacteraceae bacterium
TCTTTTTCTGACGCACAGTACGCCATATTTGGCGGAAAGTTTTTGACAGCCAAAATTGAAAAGCAGAAGCCGAAGCAACACCCATCAAAAAATACTACGGAAGAACTACACAATCACGACAAAAGTGACTGTACAGTTCACTCTCTTCAACCCGTCAGCTTGATTTTTGTAGTCTAATGAGTGACAAAAAGTGACAATTCTCAGTTGTCACACTCTGGACATAGTGTACTTTGATACAAAAACTGCCATGTGGCAAAACACCCCCATTTATCCCCAAGATTACCCCAACGATACACAATTGATAGTGAAAGGATAGTCAAATGACAGTCGTTTTCGGGTTGAGAGGAAAAAAACAACAACAGTCGAACGACATTCAATTGGGGAAAATTGGGGTAATTTGAGGGTAATTTGGGTGAAATGCTCCTGGTGGGTTCTCCCCCAAAAGTGGATTTCGGGCTGGGGTATAATGTATACCATACTCACTATGGTTTCATGCCCTGCGGGTGGCTTACGCCATCCCTCGCTGCGCTCATGACACGAAACCGCCGTTCGCCCTACGGGTTGGTGAGTAGTACAAACTGCTGCAAAAGTAGTATAAATCCTCTATGTCGCCCCTGACCATTCTCAGAATTGAGAAACTCAAAACATTTGGCAACGTTGCTGGCAGTGATGACCATGTGTTAAGGAATAGAGAAACACCCAACGCAGATCCAACTAGAAAGAATGTCCGGTTGATTGGGGGAGAAGACTCACGCGCCCTGGAGGAGATAGTTAAAGAAAAGATTGCCACCCTCAAGCATCTACCCCGAAAGGATGCAGTGTTATGCACCGAAATGTTTCTCTCGGCATCACCTGAATATTTCCGCCCCTTAAATCCATCTCTTTCTGGGCAGTGGTCTGACGAGAGAATGCAGCAATGGGCGATCGCATCTCGTGATTGGCTAACAGAAAACTATGGGTCAAAATGTGTGAGGGCTGAACTGCACCTAGATGAAAGTACCCCACATATCCACGCCTACATCGTGCCAGTGAACGATAAAACTGGTCGGCTTAGTCATGATGCGATGTTTGGCGGCAGAGGTGGACAGGGAAGAATCAAGTTATCGAAGCTGCAAGATAGTTATGCACAAGCATTAGCACCGCTGGGCATAGAGCGAGGGGTAAAAGGCAGTAAGGCAACCCATACCAAAGTCAAAGAGTATTACCAAGCCGTTAACAGTGAACCGTTGACCGCAGTCATTACAAATAACCAATTAGCACCCACACCATTTGAATCAGCTAGGAGTTACGTTGCCAGGATTCAGTCTGATGAACACTTCCAAGCGATTAACCACCAACTGGCTGACCGTTCGTTCATGGCAGAGCGATTGGAGAGGGCAGAACAACGGGCAAGAGCCAGCGAAAAGGAACGACAGCAATTAGAGAAGCGGGTGCGATCGTTAGAGGCTCAGACTCAACAAATGCGCGACTTGCCCTTGGAGGATGTCGCCTGGGAGTTGGGGCTAAATCATGATCATGAAAGGTGGAGGGGTCACGGTAACATCATTAATATAGATGGGCCCAAATTCTACGACTTCTCACCCGATCAGCAGAAGAGCGGCGGTGGTGCAATTGACTTGGTGATGCACGTTAATAATTGCAATCTGCGGCAGGCCTTAAAGGGTGACAAGGTGGCTCAAGATGAGATGTGGCAATAATTTGAGAAAATAAAGTGGTAAAAAAAATCGGGGGAAATAGACCCCCAATAAAAAAATAAATGTTGCCACCATCATATCAAACTATCTTCCGGAAGCACTTGAGTGAACAGCAGTATCTGACACTAGAGTTGTTGTTGTTATTAATACAAGCGCATCGACAAGTCAAGCTCTCGACATTGGCCAGTTTATTTCCGCAAGCAATTACCTATGAAAGTCGCAAACGCAACCTACAAAGATTTTTAATAATCGGTAAGCTCTGCGTGAAATTATTGTGGTTTCCGCTGGTCAAATATTGGATTAGACAACAGAGAACAGGACATAAGTTAAATCGAGAACAGCGACGTTATATTCACAAACAAAAACATCAAAAATATGGTTATTGGATGATTGCGCTTGCTCGAACTCAATGGAAGGGGCGGAATATATTTATGGTGACGTTGGTGTGGGGGACTCATGCCTTACCACTTTACTGGGAAACATTAAATCATGTGGGTAACAGTAATCTAAAAACACAAAAACGCCTCTTAAATACGGCACTTTCACTGTTAAAGAATTGTCGAGTTGTGGTGTTAGCAGATCGGGAATTCCATAGCCCAAAACTGGCTCAATGGCTTGACTACAAGGGAGTATACTTTGCCTTACGTCAGAAAAAAGACCTTCACTTCCAGGAATATTCTGGTCAAGAATATCAAATTCTCAAAAACCTTGGATTTAAGCCGGGGATGTCGAAGTTTTACATGGGAGTCAAATGTGGTAAAGGGGAAGAATTGGGTTTATTTAATATTGCTGTTTATTGGAAGAGAAAATATCGCCAAAAAGGTCCGAAAGAGCCTTGGTATATATTAACGAATCTGCCAACACTTCAACGAACTTTATCCTTATATAGATGTCGTTGGGGAATTGAACAATTCTTTAAGGATTGTAAAACTGGTGGCTATAATTTAGAGGACAGCAAAGTCAATGAGACTCGTTTTTTAGCCTTAGTTTTATTGATTGTGATTGCTTATAGTTTGGCTACTATGCATGGTCAACGGATGAAACAATTAGGTATCGAGACTTATGCCGGACGTATTCAACAACACAATGACCAGAACCCACGCCAGAGTGATTTTAGCTTTGCTCTCTACGGACAACTATGGATCTATGGCATGGAATTATGGTCTGATTTAGCTTTGAGATTGATGGCTCTCAAGCCTCACAAACGCTTCTATTTCCAGCGTGGCTTTCAGGCTCTATCCCTTATTCAACAAGCTGTGTAGCTATGTTGTCACCCGTTAAGGTGATCGCACAGCGTCACCTACGATTGGATTAACGATGGCGAGAATCGTTTGGTTGGTGTTACCACTACTAATGCTAATAGCACTTCACACCAGCAATATATCTACGACGCAT
>CAZZZY010000840.1:0-3083 GCA_964658545.1 uncultured Acetobacteraceae bacterium
CCAAAATCCAAAACCGAATGTGCCAAATATTTGTCAGTGCTGAAAAAAACACTGCGTATTAAGCAGTAGGGGGACATTTGATACTTTGCCAAGTTGTGTTCAGTATGACAGAATTACGTTGAAATGCGGGAGTGCTGTTAAAATTTTTAATTTATCTGACAAAATACAGGAAATTAGTATGAGCGCCAATATAGCGTACCGGAAGCAGCTTTATCGTCAAGGTGTTAGAGGTTAGAAGCTAATGGGGCGATTCGAGAAGCAACCAGAAAACCCGAGAGTCAGAGGTGAGCTATCTAGAGCAGCAGAAAATGCTCTTTGGGCTGTAGTTGAAGACTTAGAAAATCTTCAGCAGAATGTCCTTAGAGCGTTGCAGGAAGACGTAAAGCGGCTTCAGTCAGAAAAAAACCGATTATCTGATGAGATTCAAAGCTTGGTAGAGGAAAAAGAGCATTTACAACAAGTGCGCCAAATCACTGAGCAGCAAGTGTTAATTCGTCAACTGGCAGAAGTTCTGGCAAAGCATATATCTTCACAACTGCAATCCTCTCTGGCAACTTTAGCTAACCAAAGCATAGAGGGCAAGTCTTACGAACAAGCTGCGCTCAAGTCAGCTGAAGTTAGTAGCAATGTAGTAGGTGAGATCAATGAAAAAGTCGAACATATGTTTGACAGCCTAGATGATACCGTTACTGTTACTTTTAACTCGCTACAACAAGAACTGAAAAACTATCAAAGTAATCTTTCCCAACAGTTGTCACGGATGTATAGCCAGCAGCAGCAAGGGGAAACGATTTTGGCGGAGTTTGTTAATCGCCTGCATGGAGAACTAGAAAAAACTATAGAAGAAGCTTCACGCAAACCACCAACAGCAGGTACACCTACTGTTTTACAGTTTACTGAGCCAGAAAAAACCAATTCTTTTGAGACATCCCCACCACCGTTTAGTGAAGTAGTAAGAAATCCCCCTGAGCCAATTTCCCCGATCCCTAATAAATTTTCAGAAGCGGAAACGATATCAGAACCTCCGGTTATTAGAGAAAACACGGCGAACCTAATTTCTATCCCCAGCAATGACTTGTCGGAAAGGGAAACAACATCAGAACCTCCCGTTGTTAGAGAAAACGCGGCGAACCTAATTTCTATCCCCAGCAATGACTTGTCGGAAAGAGAAACGATATCAGAACCTCCCGTTGTTGGAGAAAATGCAGCGAACCTAATTTCTATCCCCAGCAATGATTTGTCGGAAAGGGAAACAACATCAGAACCTCCTACTACCGTAGTTCCGCCACCAAAGGAAAACGCTGCTGAACCGATTTCTGTCCTCAATAAGGATTTGTCAGAAAGCGAAACAAGATCAGAGCCTCCGACTGGATCTGTACCACAGGCGGAAGCAATACAACCTCAACCTTTACGAAGGAGAAACGCTACTGAACCAATTTCTGTTGTCCGCAGGAATTTGTCGCAGAGCAAAGCGAAATCCCCGCCTTCTAATGCCCTAGAGCCGCAGCCAGCAGCAAAACCCCCAGAATCGCGATCGCCTAATTCCTCCGGCTTATCGCAGCTACAAATCGGTTTCTTGTTGATTGTCTTATCGGCAATGGTATCGTCGCTTTACAACATAGCCATCAAGGTGATTTTTCATGAAGGTTCCCAGATATTTGGAGTATTAGATGTAGAACGCTTGCTGCCGCCGACTTTGGGTAATACTCTATTAATTTTGACGCTCCGATTTATGGTAGTAGTCCCACTGATGGTACTGCTATCTCCGATGTTGCATCCAACACTCTGGCAAGATTTAGAAAACTTGGCTGCTTCAGTCCGAGGAAATTCTACATCGGCTAATGCAGCTACCAAGCGGATTTTGCTGTTGTCGGTTGTGAGTGGCTGCTTTTTGTTTTTGTCTCAGGTGCTAATCTACATTGCGATCGCTCAAGTCACAACTGGAATGGCGATCGCACTGTTCTTTATCTATCCAATGGTTAGTGGATTATTGTCGTGGTTTCTGTTTCGCGATCGCCCTACCACATTCCGCTTCGGTGCGATCGCCGCGATTTGCTGCGGTGAATTGTTGGTTTTAGGGGGTTCTCCCAACACCAGTATGGGTAATAGTTCAATGGGAAGCAGCACTGCCATTCTTTCGGGCGTGGCTTTTGCTGCCTATATAATTCTGACACGGGTATGTGCTAGCAAACTGCATCCCGTGACTTTTACTTTAATTAACTTTGCTACCATGTTGCTGTTGAGCTTTATCTGCTTGATGCTACCTTTACCAAGCAATTGGAACTTGGTAGTTGACCCCTCTAAGATGCTGGAACTGATTTTAAGTGCATTTATTTTGGGTGTACTGACTCTTGCGGGCTATTTGCTCAACAATGTTGGTATTAGTAAATTAGGTGCCTCACGATCGGCGATCATCGGTGCTAGCATCCCCGTTCTAACCGTGATTTTCGCTGGGTTAATCATTCAAGAAAATTTGGATATTGTGCAAGTTCTGGGAGTGTTGTTAGTAACCTTTGGTGCGGCTGCTTTCAGTTTGGAAACAATGCGAAATCAGGCTAAACCCTCTAGTCCCACGAATTAAATGGCGAGTTCAACGAAGAGGCTTTTGGATGGGGGAAAGAGGGTTTTCCGGTTTTTGCACCGATGTGGGAATCATAACTAATTAACCGGACATGATATTAAGCCCTTTTTGGATATCATAGACAACGATATTTCGAGGGTTTCAGCCTACTTTATTTCCAAAACCTACGCAGTATCTTAGCTCCCTGACTTCTAAAAGAAATCGGGGAGCTAAGTTTTCACAGATGAATAATTTGACTTGTAATATATTTTTAGAGATTTAGCCTGATACAGATAGGGAAAACACGTATATATAAGCAGTACGAGTAGTACTGACTCAAGCAATTGAGCGCGAGTACTTTGCTCAAAGAGGAATTTAGCAAGGAGAGTAACCCATTTTTGAAGCGTGAGAGACTATTGTCGCTACATGAATATGTGGAGCGATCGCCCGTAAAACAGCTAGTACGTCACGGCGGAAATAAACCTACCATCTCAAAAGGGTAGAAAGCTTGTAGTACAAGTAT
>CAZZZY010000841.1:0-3081 GCA_964658545.1 uncultured Acetobacteraceae bacterium
ACTCTACTACGAAACGCCCTACCTCTTCACACTCTTATTTTGGCAAAGGTATTGAGTACACAACGTATTAAATTTAATTCTAATGGCTCTGGTTAAGTTTTCGTTACATAGTTATAAATTTTCCTACCCACCTACTTATGTGTGTTAGAGAAAACGCCTATTTGGGGTGAAATATTTACGTCTGGTTTTTAGCGAACGCATAAAAATGGAATACTAAAATTCCCGATTTTAACAACATCTGAATTTTAAGGTTGGTGCAAAAAGTTATTTAATACTTTTAAGTAAACATTTAAATCTTTTTCCCATGAATCAATAAAATGTAATAGCTGTAACTTTTCTGGAGTAGAATTTAGTTCTATTTTGTGAGGAATAATACCAGTGAATAGAACACTTGGAAAAACTTGATTGTTAGACAAATTAAGTTCAACTTCCTTAATTTTGAAATAAAGTTGAACCTGCTCGAAGATATAAACTAAATCAATGACGACTGTAATAGGTTTTAGTTCGGAAGTGAAACATTTTTCATGAGAAAGTAACGTAACAATATATTGATGTACTAATTCTTTATTACTTGTAACACTACTCTCAAATCCAATAAAGCTTCTGATATTAGTATTCACTGCCTCGTATTTAATATGAGAAAATACATTAACATATTTGTGAGCAATACTTGCAATTCTCGTCCCTGCGGATTTCTGGCTAATGAATGGTTCTATGAAAGTTAATGAATTACCCTGATTGATAATCCTTATACCATTTGTAAAAATAAATTGGATAAGCTCATTTGTAACAGATGACGAATGAGATACTTCCCAATCACTTGGGATAATACTATTTTGCTTAAGAGCATCAAAGCTAAAACTAATACTACTAGGCTCTTTTATACAAAGATTTATTGATAACTCTTGGAGTGTTGTTACTGGCTTAACTATCAAAAAGTTATCTGTCTCATTCTTCCACTGATTCATAAATTTATGTTTGTTTATGTAACAATAAAAATTGTAACTTTTTCTCTTTCTAAGCTAGTATTTACACGGAAAATTATAGATTAGAATGTTTACTGCAATGTTCAAGATAGGCTTTTCGCACTGCTTCTGCTTCTTTATAAGGTAGTTCACCTCGAAAACTATAAAGGAAACTTAACTCAAAACCTAATGTTTCAATATTAGATTGTTTGTTTGTTTTGTTGAATTGCTCAATACTCTCAAATATCTCACTAAATTCAGTATAATCATACTCTTCAGGTAAAGGTGTTGTATCAGAACGAAATGCTGGTGTTGTAACAACCCAAGAAGGCATTCCAATTTCTGCATTTGTACTAAGGATCTGAGACTGGTTTATTTGCGGCGTACCACCATATCGCTCATGAGCAAATAACCATCTTACTAAGACTGCATCAATCTCTGGTAATTTTACAAGGCTTTTAAAGTCAATGTTCATAAATAGAACTTCTGAAATTCCTTGGAAAACTTCAGACCAAGTAGACAGTAATTTAAGATTTGAGTCCACAACAATTAATTTCAGCATAAGAGTTTATTTTCTAAGTTGGGTAATTGGCATAGAATCCCAAACACTTGGAGGGTTTAGGTATGGAAAGAGTTCCTCTGGTATAACTACTGCGTCAACATTTCCGTCTACACGCACTTTCATGTCCGGTGTAATAAAATCTTTCGGGATGTTAGTTTCCAATATAGTGTATGGGCCTTCATGTTCCCATGCTTGATATGCCTGTTTAGCATAGCTTGCCGCAGCTTCTGGTGTTTCAGAGAAGTATTTTACTTCTCCCCATCCAGGATGTGAAGAACGGAATATACCTTGAGTGGCGATGTCTCCAAGCTCAGGATCTTTAACTGCACGCCATAATGTAAATTTATCTACGTTATCTCCCCATTCGTTACATATATTATGAACAAGAATTGCAATGCTAGAGACAAAATAAGTATGTAGTTCCTCAACTTCAATATTATAGACAGTAAATTTCCCTACTCTAGAATTAATAGCGTTGATAGAAACAATCTTTCCATCTTTAGTTAAAAGTTGACTTCCAGCCTGTAATGCTCCTGCTTCTACCCATCCTTGTCTAAGAACCCAGAAAGGATGCTCAGGTGTACAAGTAACTATCTCACCAGCAACTTGAATATCCAGAACAACAGAAGATTCTCTCTCAAATTGCTGCAAAATTCGCCGATTTTCAATCACTCCTGACTCTGGGTTACAAGCGACTACCCACTCCCCGACTTGCAGTTCTTCGATAGGCTTTTCGCCTTCTGGGGTCAAGACTGCGGTACCAGCAACAAAACATGTATCATAACCACTAACTTCATCTTTACGGAAAGAGATGCTAACTGACTCGGAAGATTCTTGATTGATGCTAACTTTTACATTACTTTGATTCAGAATTCCTTCAATTTGCTTAAGAATTGGCTCTCTACCTTGTTTAGTCAAGAAAGGTGCTATTGAAGCAACAATATCAAAAATACCAGTCAATACACGCGGATGTTGCTTATCATTAATCTCCTCAAAACCAGTCTTAATCCCCATCACAGCAAATGGTATGGCAGCAGCAGGAAATGCAGCAAACAAAGGTCCTAAAATAGCGCCTTGATAAGTACTTTGTAAAACTTCATCAAATGAGAGTTCATCTCTAGCACCATCAATAATTTCTAGGTCTTGGTGAACCACACTAAAAGCGGCTCCAAACAAAGCCCCTGTTATTACTGTCTGACCAACACTACTGAGGAAACTGTTAATCGATTCAGCAGCAGAGAGTTCTGCCAAAGATTCATAGCCAGAAGGGTCAGTAAAATTAACAGGATTAGCATTAGCATAGACATAAGCATTCTCACTAATCGGACTAGCTAAACGTCCAGCAAACGCATCCTTCGAGATAAACCTGCCTAAATCCGAGTTATAATATCTAGCCCTGAGATAATCCAACCCAGTGCTATCCCTCTGCTCACCCGCAAACTGATAAGCATTACCCGAACCCCCAGCATGAGCAATTAACCGCCCAAAAGCATCATAGACATATCTATCCGTAACCTGACCAGTACCATCAGTCAACAACCGAGTAGAACCCAA
>CAZZZY010000842.1:0-3080 GCA_964658545.1 uncultured Acetobacteraceae bacterium
AACTGCCAGGTGCAGGTGGGGTAACGCTTCCTGGGGCTGGAGTTAAGTTGCTAGGAGCGCCGGGTGCAGGTGGTGTAACGCTTCCTGGTGCTGGAGTGCTTTCGGGAGTAGTGGTGCTACCGGGTGTTGTTTCTGCTGGTACTGTAGTGCTACTAGGAGCGCTAGGGGTGGCTGCTGTGCCGCCAGGACAGCGGGAATTAAGCGGAAAATTCTCGCACAGAATTTTCATCCCTTGTGACGACATCTTGATTTCCGTTGGTGTACTAGTAGATTCGCTACTTGATTGCGCTATGGGGGATTTACTGGATTCAGCTACAGCAATATTAGTGGTGAGAGCCAGAGATAGAGCTGTACCAATCAGGGTCAGAGATTTTCCCATCATTCTGAAATTAACCTCAACGGAACACTCGCACTATTAAAACAGATAATAGGATTTAAAAAATCTTCCTAAATGAAGATTTTTAGGTTCGTTTAGGAAGATAGTGGATATGTGGAATTGGTTGTTTATTGGTAAGTGGTGTTTAAAGGTACAAGAACAAAAATGGTGCTTGCAGATATAGACAAAAAGTTTTACTTCTGTAAAGAAGTGACAAAAATAACAAATTGATTCTGCTTGTAGCTAAATTTTAAGTATAAATTAGAGCAAAAAGTTCCGTATAGCTAATTTATGCTTTGGCTTATGAGTAAAATGATGAAAGACTAACATCCAAATTGTAATTTGCCCGATTCTTCACTAAAAAGTGTGATGTAAATAGCCGATGAGTCCTCCCCAACCCCCTCACAAGCCACAAACGTTAATTGGTCAACTGACTCAAGCAGTCCATACCATCCAAGCTAGGGTTGATTTTTCCAAACTGGCGCTCAAGCCTAATGCTAAAGTACCGGAACTCTGGGTACAGGACGCGGGGGCGGATAAAGCAGAGGTATATCCACTGTTGGGCGATCGCTATATTCTAGGTCGTAGCTCCAAATCCAGCGATATCGTTGTCCGTAACCCTGTTGTCAGTCAAATTCACCTGTCGCTATCACGGAATTCTACTCATAGCACACGAGTTTTCGTGATCAAAGACGAAAACTCTACCAATGGCATTTATCGTGGCAAGCGTCGTGTTAATTCCCTGGAACTGCGTCACGGTGATATTCTGACTCTGGGACCCCCAGAACTCGCCGCTTCTGTGCGTTTACAATACGTCGATCCACCCGCTTGGTATGTCAAAGCTGCAAGTTGGACAGCTTATGGTGTTGGTGGTGTCAGCGCCCTATTAGCATTAGTGATTGGTGTAGAATGGCTGAAATTTTCAGTTAAACCCCTACCTACAGCTACACGCGCCCCAGTAGTTGTTTATGCCCGTGATGGAGCCACACCGCTAAGAGAACCTCGAACTATCTCTCATGTAGACATGAAGCGTTTAGAGGAATTTGGCCCTTATTTACCTGCTGCGGTGGTAGCTTCAGAGGATACTCGTTATTACTGGCACTTTGGGGTTGATCCTCTGGGGATTTTACGAGCCGTGTTAATCAATAGCCGGAGTGGAGATGTGCAGCAAGGAGCCAGCACTGTTACCCAGCAAGTTGCGCGTAGTTTGTTCCGCGAGTATGTAGGCAGACAGGATACCCTGGGACGCAAATTGCGAGAAGCAGTTGTCGCCCTGAAGCTAGAAACCTTTTACAGCAAAGATGAAATTTTGCTGATGTACTTAAATCGGGTTTTTTTGGGGGGAGATACCTCTGGCTTTGAGGATGCAGCCCGGTATTACTTTGAGAAGCCGGCTAAACAATTAACTTTGGCAGAAGCAGCAACGTTGGTAGGAATTTTACCTGCTCCCAACGCGTTCGATTTTTGTGGGAATGGGCCAAATAAGCTAGAAGCAGCTGAATACCGGAATCGCGTGATTAAGCGGTTACTGGAGATGGGCAAAATTAAACCTGAAGATGCAAACCGAGCTAGACGCTCCACTGTCAAAGTTAGTCCTAAAGTTTGTGAACAGCAAGCTAAGACGATCGCTCCTTATTTTTACAGTTACGTCTTCTCTGAACTAGAATCAATCTTGGGACAGGGAGCCGCAAACGAAGGGAACTATATCATTGAAACCCAGCTTGATCCATCTGTACAGAGCCAAGCTGAAGTAGCATTACGGAATTCAGTCAATAATAGTGGTGGAAGTTTTAATTTTTCTCAAGGGGCTGTGGTAACTCTTGACTCTAGTACAGGCAGTATTCTGGCAATGGTAGGCGGAACTGAGTACAAAAAAAGTCAGTTCAATCGGGCTGTTCAAGCCAAAAGACAACCAGGTTCCACCTTCAAAATCTTTACTTACACCGCCGCTATTGAACAGGGAATTTCACCATCTAAGAGTTATTCCTGCGCTCCTTTAACTTGGCAAGGCTTCACTTATAAACCCTGCCGTTCCAGTGCTGGGAGTTTAGATATTGCCACCGGGCTGGCTCTTTCAGAAAATCCCATCGCCTTGGGAGTTGCCAAAGAAATCGGGCTGAATAAAGTGGTAGCAATGGCACAGCGTTTAGGAATCAAATCACCCCTCGATCCAGTTCCAGGCTTGGTACTAGGTCAAAGTGTGGTCAATGTCTTGGAAATGACTGGTGCTTTTGGCGCTATTAGCAATCGTGGTGTGTGGAATCCTCCTCATGCCATTAACCGAATTCTAGACAGTGGTGATTGCCGCGATCGCAATGATATCAAAACCTGCCGTGTAATCTACTCCTTCGACCAAGATCCAGATGCCAACAAACGAGTACTAGCAAATGGTGTAGCCGATGAGATGACTAGTTTGATGCGCGGAGTCATCACAAGAGGTACTGGCCGTAGTGCGGCTCTTGGACTAGGGGAAGCTGGGAAAACAGGCACAACTGATAAAAACGTTGACCTATGGTTCATCGGTTTTATCCCCAGTCGGCGGCTTGTAACTGGTGTTTGGCTGGGAAACGACAATAATTCCCCCACATCTGGTAGCAGCGCTCAAGCAGCTCAGTTATGGGGGAATTATATGCGGAGAATTACAAGGTAATTGGGCATTGGGGAGGCAGTGCGGTCTTGGGGTTTCCCCAAGTGGAGCAACTGC
>CAZZZY010000843.1:0-3078 GCA_964658545.1 uncultured Acetobacteraceae bacterium
GATCGCTATTAACTAAAAGTGCTTGTTGTTTTGCCAGCACTTGTTTGCGTAACAAGAGTAATTGTCTATCTTTTATGCCTTCTGCGATTAATCCATCGACAGTTTTCATGAGATAATGAGCGCAGGAACCCAATTTTCCCGATGCGGTGGCAATACTATTAACAGTGGTTGTTAATGATATCTGATCAGCGTACCTGGGATGTTGGCGATTGGCAACAAAAGCGATCGCTAATACCACGACAACTACCACCCCGATCAAGTCCTAAGAGTAATCCGGGATTCTCTGGAGTCCCACGACCCAGGATCATCCATGTACAGAAGCACCGATGCCAACCATAAATGATCCCAGCACGGCGCTCAACGTATGTGATTAAGGGATTCCAAATTAACGAACCGTAGGCAAATATCCAGATATCAGAATTTGGTGGTTGTTGTTGTAGTGTTTCATTGAGCGATCGCTGTAACTCATCTTCACTCAGCAGAGTTAACTTTATTCCAGAATGTGATGCTTCTAATAGTCTGGTCTGGTCATTTCCGGCTTCGAGGTCGCTACGACTGAGTGACATAATCTAAATTATTTCCTTTTCTGTAAATTTTCAGTAATTTCACTCTTACTTTAACAATACTCCGGACAATTTTTACTTGAGGGAATAGACAAGAAAGCTATCGAACCATTAAGGTGCTGATTAGAACAAACAAGCACCGATTCGATAGCCATATGGAAATTGTACAAAGCTTACTGACCAAAATGGGGATTTTCCACAAACCGCAGATAAAACAATTGACAACGCTGTTTGTCACGATTATAATAATTGCCTTTTGGCAAGGTAAACTTTACTTTGCTTGAGTCGCGGAGCGCGAACGAACGCAGAGAACTTATCGCCGACAGTTTAAAAAACAGTTTGATTTCGCTCTTTTCAATGCGGAAGTAATCAAAGCAGCAACTTCTGAAAATCACTTGATGATTGCCGTGATGGATTGCTCATTCATTGCCAAAAGTGGCAAAAAGACCTTTGCGACTCGACCAGTTTTATAATGGCAGTCATAGTTGAGTGGAGAAAGGATTAGAAGTATCCTTAGTGGCGGTAGTAGATGTAGAAACGGAAGTAGGCTATGGTCTACTTGCGGAACAAACCTTTGACCATGTCTTATCTGTCTCTTAAATGCCTAGTATTTAATCCACTGGCGTTGTCTCAATAAAGAAGTTCAGACGAGATCAGAACCAGGGTTAGCGCATCTCAAACCCTATTGACACAGTAGTTTTGGGGTTTACCCAAAGCACAAATAAGTTCAAAATTACTACACTGAGCCAAGAGGTGGGATTGACATTTTGGTATTTATGTGGTTAAAAAACATAAAAAGCTATTTGAACCATGTTTTTTCAATCATTTACGACAATTCGTCCTATTTTGAATGAAAAATTGATATTTAGATAGAGCTTTAGGCTTTTTGTCTGTATCACGAGCTACAAAATTAGATGCGCTTACCCTGAGATCAGAACGACTACCAAACTAACAAATACGCCAATGAGGATCGAGTCAAAGTTATCTACAAAAACTGCCTTAAGCTTTATGGACTTGATGCCTGAGACCCTGAAAATTTAAAGGAGAGCGCAATGTCTAACCAGCAAATTATTGATGTCCCTTGGTATCGATTCATCGACGAAGATATCGAGTCTAGAACCCTAGCAAGCGTTGGCTTCACGAACCTAATTGCGAAGCAGCCCTATGCGGTGGATGACGCGACATTAGACGGATACCGATCGCGATATGCCGTACTCAAGAAATTTCAGGAAATCACCCGAGACATCTTCATGGCAAGCCTGCGTGGCGAAGCCGACCCTGCCATCGCTCATACAGTTCTTGCCGGGCAGTCGCCCTGTCGTGGTAAAGAGTACCATCTCAAACTCACTGAAAAGCAGCTGAAGCTACCTGTTTTTTTCCGTACCGACGAAGCAGCACCAGGGGCAATAGTAGAGATGCAGTGCCCTGGCTCTGGATGGGAAATCGCGGATCATCTCAGAGACATTTACCTCGCCTTTCCCAATGACTTCGGCAAACCTGCTCGGTTTTCTCGATCCCTAGCCAGCAGCTTTGCCGAATCTCTGCGCGGCTATGTTGGCGACGAACCCATTATTCATCATCTTCTCAATAATGCTTCACGCCCGCATGGTGGGCGTTACTTTATTCAACGATGCCGGGAGGAGGGGCTGCGGTTTTTTAGCTGGGATGCTGTCCAGTGGAAAGACTGCAACTTTATCCGTGCCCATGACTTCTACGACCTAAGATACAACAACTTTTTTGACCAGTGTATGGAGGCTTGCCAAGAAGGACGTTTACTGTTCGACCATCCCCCTACGCTATTGTATGATGCAAAAGTGATCATGGCATGGCCCTTTTGGAACAAGACGCAGGAATACTACTCCGATGACATCCGGGCAGTGTTTCCGCATACGGATATCATCACCCCAGAGGGCTTTCATTTGGCGGATGGCTCTTGGGTCAGCTTGGACAACTATTGCCAGACGAACAAGAAAAAACGCACCTACTACTTGAAATTTGCTGGTACAGACCCAAACCTGAACTGGGGAAGCCGCGCAGTCTATTACACAGGGAGCCTTTCAGGGGTGATGTGTCGCCAGATGTTCGACAGAATCCTCGCCGACTACCAAGTCGGGCATCACTGGATTGTCCAAGAGGCGCGAACCTCTCCCGAGTCAGTGACAGCGGTCGAGCGAGACGGACAAGAGGTCACGGTAGATGCCTATACCAAACTCAGCGGCTTTTACGGTCCCAACGGACTGGTCGGCATCCTGATCATGCATGAACACTCGCGGAAGGTTCACGGGTCGCCGAAAACCGTCGTGAGCATCGTGTTTTGAAATAAGAGCCGTTGAAATTATCAACCTAATTAGTTTCGCTCTCTTCCATCTAACTAAGCCAGTGCCACCAAACTTAGTACTGAGGGAAATCAATTATGTTAAGTCCAGGAGAATTTAGATGGTAAATAAAAGCTTTTTAACACAATACCTTTGCCAAAATAAGAGTGTGAAGAGGTAGGGCGTTTCGTAGTAGAGTT
>CAZZZY010000844.1:0-3073 GCA_964658545.1 uncultured Acetobacteraceae bacterium
CATGGGGCATGGGGCATGGGGCATTGGAGAAATTTTTTCCTTGTCCTCGCTTTTCTCCCCAGTTCCCAGCGATCGCATCTGCCAAATCAGATCATGTGTATTCATCACGGATAATAGTTAAACCTAAAGCTTTGTAGGCACTCAGCATATTATTAGATACTGTAGATGCTGTTACAAGGTAAGTCAGGGCGCGAATGGACTCCACTAGATAAGGAGCAGCCGTGTCCAATTTTTCTGCTGTCACTAATCCTACTACCTCAGCCGAGCCAGCAATCATGGCTCGTTTGACGTGGGCTTCGTCTAGGTTAGGTACACTAATCCCAATCTCTGGATGCAAACTGCAAACCCCCAACATACACAAATCTGCACGAATCATCCGTAATGTCTCAATCGTGACAGTACCCACGTTCACCAAGGCTTTTTTGTAGAGTTGTCCACCTAACATCACAACCTCTATATGGGGATGTTCTGCTAAAGCAACGGCGATTGGCGGACTATTTGTGATCACTGTCGCTTGCAAATCGAGGGGCAAATGACGTGTTACCTGGAGAGTTGTTGTACCTCCATCTAAAATCACCACCTGTCCTGTACAAACTAATTTTGCTGCTGTCCGAGCGATCGCTTCCTTTTCTTTTGGCGCTTGCTTTTGGCGATCGGCATAACTAGCGGTAGCTGGAGATTTAAGGAGCGCTCCCCCATGAACGCGTTGCAATAGTCCAGTTTCTGCCAGTTCTCGCAAGTCCCGCCGAATCGTATCCTCAGAAACCTTCAGAACAGCACTAAGTTCTGTTGAAAGCACCTTTTTATCACGACGAAGAATTTCCAAGATGAATTGTCGTCGTTCAGCAGTGAGCATAATTAATTTTCCTGAAATTGCGTTTTTGAACTTGAAATTGCACGTTTGTGAGTTTATACTTATTGGTATCCAGGTCTTTGTACGGGAATCCGTAACTTCAATTGAATTCAAGCACATTCACGTATAGTTAAATGTATTGATTTTGGCATTTCATGAAACCAGATGGTTTCTGCCGAGTGGTTGGCTTTAGCTTGAGAAATGCTTGGATAATTGTTGCCCAATCTGGGTTTGAACAACTTTTTTGTAGTGTGTTCATGTGTCCCGTCTGTTCAAATAGCTTTTTATTCAGTAAATAAACCATGACTATTATTGATACCCAATTTCCAATTGCTCTTGGTGCTTACAAACCTTTAGCGCTCAATCCAGCAAATTCAAGCCTCACACCTGAACAGCGAGAGACTCTAAAAGCAAATATTCAACTCTGCCGGGATGCGATCGTCTTTTTTACAGCAACTGGCGCTGCTAGCGGAGTGGGTGGTCATACTGGTGGGCCATACGATACAGTGCCAGAGGTGATGATCCTCGATGCCTTCTTTCGGGGGGCATCGGAGCAATTTGTGCCAATTTTCTTTGATGAGGCAGGACATCGAGTTGCCACCCAATATCTGATGGCAACGTTGCATGGTGATTTACCTGCCGAGCAACTTTTACGTTATCGCCAAGCAAATTCACATTTGCCAGGACACCCCGAACTAGGACTAACTCCTGGTGTGAAATTTAGTTCAGGCCGCCTGGGGCATATTTGGCCTTATATCAACGGTGTGGCAATGGCAAATCCAGGCAAGGTTGTTTTCTGTCTGGGTTCTGATGGCTCACAGCAAGAAGGCAATGATGCTGAAGCTGCTCGCTTGGCTGTGGCTCAACATCTCAACGTCAAGCTGATCGTTGATGATAATGATGTAACGATCGCTGGACATCCTTCTAAATATTTACCTGGTTTCAGCGTCGCCAAAACCTTAGAAGGTCACGGCTTGAAAGTACTTCAGGGAGACGGGGAAGACTTAGACGATTTATACCATCGCATGAGCGAAGCCGTGAATACTCCCGGAGCGATCGCTCTCATTAATAAACGCCCCATGTGTCCTGGTATTGAAGGTTTAGAAGGCTCCACTCATGGTCATGATGTAATTTCTGTAGATTTAGCAATTAAATATCTAGAATCTCGTGGACAAACTGCGGCGATCGAATACCTGAAGAGTATTAAGAAACCCAAGCAAACATATACATTTCTGGGTTCTAGTGACAAATGGGGCGCTAACCGCAATGTCTTTGGTGAAGCCGTGGTAGCTGTCCTCAGTCGCATCAGTGAGGTAGAACGTAAAGAAAAAGTCAAGGTCATCGATAGCGATCTAGAAGGTTCCTGCGGGTTGAAGAAAATTCACGATACATACCCGGAAATATTTATTTCCTCCGGCATTATGGAACGGGGTAACTTCTCTGCTGCTGCTGGATTCGGGATGGAAAAGGGCAAGCAAGGTATTTTTGCGACTTTCAGCGCCTTCTTAGAAATGTGTATCTCAGAAATCACGATGGCACGGCTGAACTATTCTAATGTCCTGTGCCACTTTTCCCATGCGGGTATAGATGACATGGCAGATAACACCTGCCATTTTGGTTTGAACAATATGTTTGCCGACAATGGCTTGGATGATGGCTACGAAACACAGTTGTACTTCCCGGCAGATGTTAATCAAATGACAGCTTGTGTAGAAACTGTGTTCTTTGAGCCTGGACTGCGGTTTATTTTTTCCACCCGTTCCAAGGTTCCCAATATTCAGGACAGCAACGGCAATGACTTATTTGGAACTGGCTACAAATTTGTTCCCGGTAAAGATGAGGTTGTCCGAGAGGGAACACAAGGCTATATCATCAGTTTTGGTGATGCTCTCTATCGTGCCGTTGATGCTGTAGAGCGTCTGAAGCAAGAAGGGTTAGACGTTGGTTTAATTAACAAACCAACTTTAAACATCATTGATGAAGAAATGATGACCAAAATTGGTAACGCTCCTTTTGTCCTTGTCGTAGAAGCCTTCAACCGTCGGACAGGCTTAGGCAGCCGTTTCGGTTCTTGGCTGCTAGAGCGGGGTTTGACTCCCAAATATGCCCATCTTGGAACTCATAAAGAAGGTTGCGGTGGTTTGTGGGAACAGTACCCATATCAAGGTATCGATCCAGTGAGCATTATCAACAAGGTGAAGGAGTTAGTTGGAGTAGGGT
>CAZZZY010000845.1:0-3072 GCA_964658545.1 uncultured Acetobacteraceae bacterium
GATTTAGTTTCGGGCATAAAAAACCAGAAGAAAGCTAAGGCAAGAGCTGCGATCGTGGGGCCAAAAAAGGCTCCAGTAATGGCGATGAAGGATTGAGATATTGTAATGATGGGGAATGATGGAATAGTAACAGTGGCGATTGAACTGATAGCAACTAACACAGCAGCGATAATAATTAGCGATCGCTTTTGGCCTAACTGATCAACCAATGCTCCAATGGGTGTTTGAGCAATTCCCCCCGTCAATCCTGAAATCGTCATTACCAATCCTACCTGAGCGGGATTCCATTGCAGACTTGAAGTTAGGTAAATCACTAGAAACGGGCCGACACCGCCCTGAATATCTGCTAAAAATACATTTAACCAATCGAGTGCTTTCAGACTTCGTTGATTCGTCACCGAACGAGTAACCATATCTTTGCTTACTACAAAACTTCATAAAGTTGGACTATACAACAATAAATGCAAAAAGCGTGCCAATTTAGAGGCTCAATAGTGGAAAGGTTTTAGCACCTGTTTAGGAATAAGGAAAGCCAACCTGATTCGTTATTGAGGTTTTTCTTAGACAAAGCCAAACCTTCAAAACCTCAAGATTTATCGAGGGGATATGATCCAATACTTGTCGGGTTTTGGGGAAAAGGGGAAGGGGAAAGGGAAAAGAAAAAACCTTTAACCTTTACCCTTTAACCTTTTCCCAAAACCAAATTCCGAGTTAAAAATGCTTAACCGAGCAGTATTGGGATATGATCTGGCATAGTTTTTGCATACTTGAGTAAATATCATTGTCACGAAGGGATGTATGCAAGAAAAGCCAAGACCAAGTAACAAGAGTTTGCACGCACTAGATTACTTGAACCTATTTCTAGCAGACGTGCGTGATGGTGTCGGGCCATATCTGAATATATATTTGAAAGCCTCGCAACATTGGAATCCAGCCCAAATTGGAATCGCTACAGCCGCTTCCTCAATCGCTACAGTTATTGCACAAACACCAGCTGGCGCTTTAATTGACCGACTACGCCAGAAACGGATGTTGATTGTACTGGCTGCTGCTTTAGTGACAATTGGTTGTATAGCAATAGCTTTGTTTCCCACCTTTCCAATTGTTATCGGCTCTCAGATTTTAATTGGTATTGGCGCAGCGGTTTTCCCGCCCGCGATCGCTGCTATCACTCTGGGACTGGTGGGGCGGAACAAATTAGATAGGCGAGTTGGACGCAACGAGACTTTCAATCATTCAGGCAATTTACTTGTTGCAGTTCTGGCTGGTTTAATTGGTCAATTTATTTCGCGCAAAGGCATCTTTTTTCTTGTTGGGGTTATGGCTGTTGCTAGCGCTTACTCGGTTTTAAGGATTCGTAAGCAGGAAATTAACCATGCATTGGCGCGTGGTGATGGAGAGGAGGGCGAACAAGATAATCTTGGTAACGGTGAAGGGCAACATCAGAATCAGTATGAAGGCATATTGAAATTATTGAAAGATCGCCGAATACTGATGTTCACTGTTGCAGTAGTTCTGTTTCACTTCGCCAATGCTGCAATGCTACCCCTTGTGGGTCAGCTGCTTGCTCAAAACGGACAAGGTAAAGGATTAGACAGTACAGTATATATGTCCGCCTGCATCATCATAGCTCAGGTAGTCATGATACCTTCAGCTTACTTAGCTGGTCGGCTGGTAAACTCTGGGCGAAAACCCGTTTTTTTGGTGGGTTTTGCTGTATTGCCTATTCGTGGGGTACTTTATACGCTTTCACACAATCCCTTTTTTCTAGTTTCTGTGCAAATTCTGGATGGGATTGCAGGTGGGATATTTGGCGTACTCTCAGTACTGATGGTTGCTGATTTAACTAAAGGAAGCGGGCGCTTTAATGTCACTCAAGGTATGCTCGCCACTTCTATTGGAATTGGTGCCGGTCTGAGTAACTTATTAGCTGGGTTTGTGGTCCAAAAGGCTGGGTACAATGTCGGTTTTCTGATGCTGGCGGCTCTTGCTGCTGTGGCTTTGGCAGTTTTTGGTTTTTGGTTCCCGAAACCAAAGAAGAACAGAAATCATAATTTGACTAGTGAATCAGGAGGCAAGATGGAAAGCAACTCCAGAACTTGGTGGATATACGCATTACTTTCGGCTGTCTTTGCAGCATTGACAACTATTTTTGCCAAAATTGGGGTAGAAAATGTTAATTCTAATTTAGCAACAGCAATCCGAACTGTTGTCATCTTAGTAGTTGCTTGGGGGATTGTATTTTTTGAAGGAAGTGTAGTTAATATCTTAGCCATTCCTTCAAAAACGATGATTTTTTTATTATTATCTGGAGTATCTACAGGGTTATCATGGATTTTTTATTTCCAAGCTTTACAAGCAGCAAAAGCCTCCCTTGTCGCCCCAATTGATAAATCCAGCTTGGTATTAGTTTTATTGTTTTCAGTTATTTTTCTTGGAGAAGCATTAAACTGGAAGATTATTTTAGGAACTGGGTTAGTAGTTATAGGCACTTTAGTTTTGATAATTTAATCGAATCCTATTGAGACACCACCACTTTCCCTACACCGCAACTAACCAATCACACACCACCGATTTACAGCCTGTGGCAAAGTTAACCCAAAGAGAGCCATTGCCCCAAATACCCATTCCAGTAAGGTTCCCCATCAGAAATACCAACAGCCTCGCTTACCTTGGAGACTAACTGTTGGTAGAACTTGCCAACGCTGTCGAGTCCAAGGTGCAGCTTCAGGCGTAACCCCTTCCATCCAAGGACTTCAGGATATTCCTGGGTAAATGTTTGGGGAATTGTCAAGAGATTCTGTGTCAATACCTGGTGCTTGTAACTTTATATTGTTCGTGACTGACACCAAACAATTCGCTTTTTCACCCATTCGCAATTGTTTTAACTGCGAATTGCGTTAGCGAGTCATCGAGCGTCATTATCAATTGCGAATTGGTTTGATGCTTCATCCCGATTTAACCACTGCTCGAAAATCGAATCACGCTCATCATCGGGTGGAACTTCCACAACAGCAGATGGCGCAACAAACTTTTGCTCATTGCGTTAGATATTTAGATATTGCTCTGATT
>CAZZZY010000846.1:0-3069 GCA_964658545.1 uncultured Acetobacteraceae bacterium
AGGTTTGACGATTAATGTTAGTAACTATCTGAGTTTCTGAAGGATGTTTGTAATGAGGTTGATTAATCGGGGGGCATAAATAATTAAAAGAATTGTCAGTATGTGACAGTTGCATACTCCGAGGTGCATTTAAAGCAATGACAGCATCTCCAATCTTTTCACAACGCTTGCAGTTACAGGCTGCTGCTCCTTGAGTCAATATTTCTTTTAGATTCTTGGCAATATTGATAAATCCCCTAGTATTTGAGTTTTTGGGTAGTTGGTCAGCTTGTTCGACTAGTTGCTCAATTTCGTCACGGTACTGCACTAAAAGAAACTGGTCTATTTGACATTTGCTGCGACAAGTTTCTACATCTCCAAATTCATCAGCAAACTGCTTTAATCCTTCTGCTGCATTTTTCAAATCAAGGGTAAGTGGGACAAGGGCGCGGGTGCAGGCAGTAGAATCAATGTTGGTATTGTTAAACTTTTTTCTGAGTAGAAGTTCAAAACGTTTGATATAAATTGCTAAAACAGAAAGCGCTGTTTCTTTATCTTGGGGACTGCTAAAGTTCAGTTGATGCGTGCTAAAAAGTTGGGGAATAAGTTGTAAAATAGCTTTGAGTTCGCTAGTCTTAAATCTATTGCTCCACAGAGCAATGGCATCTCCAATATTGCTGATAGTTTCTAGGCGCAGTACAAAGTAGAAGGAAATCAGATTAATTAAATAACTGCGCTTCATCTCCATCTGAACGTAGTTAGAGATATAAAGCGGTTGGTCAGTAAATTGAGATTCAAAATACTGTTTATATGCTTGCGTACTTAGTAACAGAGAACGGAGAACTGAGGTGTCTAAAAAATGTTGAGTCACAGATTCATCTTCCATTCTATGTTATGACTCGTCTGAATCTGTATCTAGACTATTGTCAATGCTTACCCCGAAAGGTAGGGTATCAAAGCCTAAGTTTTCTAGAGTTAAAATAGAGTCTTCAACTGATAAATTGTTGATTTTTTCTTGATTGACTAGGGATGTAAGTAAGTCATAAACTCCCTTGTACTGACTGGCATTATAGTCAATCCATCGGTTTTGAAATGCAAGTGCATCATGGAGCGCCATTACCACTTCTGTATAGGGGTCAAAAGGTAATTTATCACGCATGAACCGCATAGTACGCAGTAGGTTGTCTGCATAGACTGCTGCTACTGGTTCTCCAGAGTAAGAGGAGAGTTTTTGTAAATCTGCCAAGAGAGTTTTGGTGATTTCTACTCCTGAAACTTCTAAGACAGTCTGCTCAATATTCATTGTTTCTCTTCGATAGTAACTTGAGTTGAGTCGGAGCTAATTGACACTTTATGGGGTAGATTTATGAGATAAAACGCTCCTTCTTTGCGTCCTGTACTAAAGAAGGGCAGCAATACCTCAGTTTAAAAGTTTAGTCTAGTTTCCAGTGGGAGCAATGCGATTTTGTGAGGTGCTAAAAATTAGGGGTATAAATCACCTGTTTAATAGTGCGATCGCGGTGAAATACCTGTTTTTATTGAGAATCTAGCTATGTAACTGAGAATTAAACCCCGATCTCACTTTTTCGCGTTGCTCCCTTTCCAGTCTATACAAAAAATAGTCTGCCAAGATCCAGCAAACTGCTAAACCCCCATGAAACAGAAAAGCCATCAGTCAGCATACGCTACCAAAATAAAAAAATTGCTTGAAACAGCTAAACAACTTCGTACTGAAAATTTTAGGTTGGCGCTACCTATCACGCGCTTGACTAGCATCAAAAGCCTTTGTCAGGATGAAGTTGCCGCACAGCAATTTGCTCTTTACATGTCAAAACGGGTTCAGCAGCAAATAAACGATGCTGACTGTGCTAGTCATCTCAATCCTGAAGAATGGGAGCAGAACAAAACTCTGATTGCTAATGCCATTACTCAGATGGAGCGTTACCTGGAAACCCCCACTCCTGATGGGAAGCAATCCCTTTGTCAGCTGTTGAGACAAATTGATGAGTTGCAAGGAGACGATTACCGTAATGTCTCTTGGACTACTGTACGTTTTGTCAAGAGCGGTGAACTGCTGAAGCTAGAGTATGCTATACGCTGTTTTGTTGAGCAGGATTTTCCCTACTATGCTTATAGATTAGCTAGAGAATTCATAGAAGGCTATAAGCCTCAATATGGCACAGGTTTGATTCCTGAATCCGTTCCTATGCTCTTGGAAGTTGCTGAGTTTTGGTGTCAGTACTATTTTGGACAAAATTTGTCACAGAAGTTTCCCAATTTGATTTATTCAACCTAAACTATGCTGTAAAACAGAATAACAAGCTTACCTGACACCCGTGACTAAAGTCATCGCAGTATTCAACCAAGCCGGTGGAGTCATGAAAACGAGCCTCACCATGAACCTCGGCTACCAACTACACCTGAAGAAACATAAAACACTTCTCATCGACATGGACCCACAAGGAAGTCTCACAACTTTTATGGGTCTAGAACCGCACGAACTTGAACAAATTGTTGGTGATGTCATTCTCAATGAAGAAACGCCATTACCAATTCAACGCGATTTGCATGGCATGGATTTATTACCAGCCAATATTTCACTAAGTGCCGTGGAACTACAACTAGCTAGCGTGATGGCGAGGGAAATTCGTCTAAAGCAAGCTTTAGAACCTATACGCAATCAATATGATTTTATCCTCATCGACTGTCCGCCATCCTTGGGAGTGTTGAGCATTTTAGCTTTGACAGCAGGAACCCATGTTTTAATTCCGATCCAAACTCACTTCAAAGCTTTCAAGGGCACGGAATTGCTACTCGATACAATTAAACAGGTGCGAAAACATGTTAATCCTAAGCTGGCGATCGCGGGCATAGTTCCTACACTTTACAGCAATGCCAATCAAGATAAACTAATCCTGGAAGCTTTAGAACAACAGTTATCATCCCTTGCTAAGGTATATCCGGCGATTCCTCGCGCCACTGCATTTGCTGATGCTGCAATGAGTCGTCAACCTCTAGCAGTTTATGCTCCAAAGCATCCAGCAATTACAGTTTTAAAGAAGATTGCCCAAGGCATGGAGAAGCTGTAAT
>CAZZZY010000847.1:0-3063 GCA_964658545.1 uncultured Acetobacteraceae bacterium
CTCTCTGCGTCGCGCCAGTTGCTACAAGTCGGGGAACCCGCAAGGGCGCACTGGCAACTCTATTGCCTTGGCGGTACCCTGCGGTCAGCCGCTTTGCGTCTACGTTAAAAAATTGACTTGGATAACAGAGTTTTAGCCTTAACTGAATCGTATTGCTTTATGATTGCCTTTTTACTTTTTACTTTTGCCTTGTTCGGTGATAGTACGTTGCCAAGTTAATTGTTTTGCAGTCTCATCCCAATGCCAGCGTAATAAATTAGCAGGTTGATTCTTGGCAATTCCAGGTAAACCAATCGCTTTTCTGGGTGCATTAGTAGCTAAAGCGATCGCACTTTCTACGTCACAAATTCCCCACTTCGCCAAATTCTGCACTCCCACCAACAAAGGTAAAGTTGTCCCCGACAAAGTGCCATCTGGCAGTTGTGCCGTGCCGTTTTTAACTTCAATTTGCCGACTATCCCAAGGATACACGCCATCGGGTAGCCCTAGAGGGGAAAGGGCATCGCTGACGAGGAACAGCCCTTTTTCTTGATAGCTAGCACGAAGTAAAATTTGCAGTATGGTGGGCGAAACGTGTTTACCATCAGCAATAAAACCACACATTACATCAGGATGAGTAATTGCTGCCCCTAATAATCCTGGTTCACGATGATGTAATCCTGGCATAGCGTTGAAAGCATGAGTTACCATCATTGCACCTTGTTCAAAGGCACGTTGCGCTTGGGCAGATGTTGCTTGAGAATGCCCTAAACTAACAGTAATCCCCAGAGAACGCAAATATGGAATTACTTCACCAGTGAAATCTAACTCTGGTGCTAAGGTGATGACTTTCACAATGTGAGGATAATTACCCAAAACCCGCTTTACCTGATCAATTGTTAGGGGTAACAGGTACTCTGCTGGGTGTGCGCCGCGCTTTTGGAAATTCAAAAATGGCCCTTCTAGGTGTACTCCCAGAATCTTGGCACCTGTTGGTTGATTGGGAAGAACTTCAGCAATAATCGCCAGCGATCGCTGAATGTTTTCTACTGAAGTTGTCACAAGTGTCGGTAAAAATGCATCTACCCCGACATCCCACAAAAATTGTGAGATTTTCACCAGCAAGTGAGCATTTTCAGCCGTCAAATCAGGAAATGCCAAACCCAAAGCACCGTTAATTTGCAAATCAACGCCACCCAATGAAATCCAGTCGCCAGCAACATTTATTATGGATGCACAGTTACGTGTCCCTAGTGTACCCATTGGCGAGATTTGCTCAATTATGCCCTCTTGATTAACCAAGAGCATCTGCAAATCTTTGTAACCAGGCACTCTAGCATTGATAATGTCTACAGGATTTTGTGTTGCTTGGGTCATCACACTGGTTAGGGAATAATTAAACCTGACCCGATTGTAGATGGAAGCATCGACTATTAATCCAAAATCCAAAATCGTTCAACTGAACGCTCACGACAAGTCCAAAATCTAAAATTCTATGACTCCCCTAGTTGGTATTATTATGGGCAGCGATTCTGATTTGCCCACCATGAAAGACGCGATCGCCGTTTGTGACGAATTTGGCATTGAAAGCGAAGTGGCGATCGTTTCTGCTCATCGGACCCCAGAACGCATGGTGCAATATGCTCAACTTGCACACCAACGCGGTATTAAGGTAATTATTGCTGGTGCTGGTGGTGCTGCCCATCTGCCTGGAATGGTAGCGTCTTTAACTCCACTTCCTGTGATCGGTGTTCCTATAGCCACCCGGAACTTACAAGGTGTGGATTCTTTGTATTCTATTTTACAAATGCCTGCGGGTATTCCTGTAGCAACAGTGGCGATCGGTAATGCCAAAAATGCCGGACTTTTAGCAGTACAAATCCTGGCAACTCAGCAACCAGAATTGCTAGAAAGAGTCCAACAATATCGCCAAACCCTATGTGAATCAGTAATTGCAAAGCAAGCCAAACTAGAACAACTAGGCTATGAGCAATATTTACAAGAAATGTTTTAGATAATTCGTAATTCACAGCATATTAGAGGAGTAGCAAGTCCTTCTCCAATGCCCAAGCGTAAGATTAAATACGTTTTTAATTGACAAAAAGCTCTAAGATAGTACGCTAATGGTATGAATAATCTTTCTGCTGGCTGAAAATACTCTTCTAACATTATTATGTGCCAATTGCTCGGAATGAATTGCAATATTCCAACGGATATTTGCTTTTCTTTTGAAGGGTTTTCTGCACGGGGAGGAAGAACGGATCATCATAGCGATGGTTGGGGCATTGCTTTCTTTGAAGGAAAGGGATGTCGGATGTTTTTAGATGCCCAACCTTCTGTTGCTTCTCCAGTAGCGGAGTTGGTGCGGAGTTATCCTATCCACTCAACCCATGTTATAGCCCATATCCGCAAAGCTACTCAGGGTGAAGTTGCCCTACATAACTGCCATCCTTTCCGCAGAGAATTATGGGGTCAGTATTGGGTGTTTGCCCACAACGGTAATTTGCCAAATTTTGCTCCAGAAAATTTGGGCTTTTATCAGGCCGTAGGTGATACAGATAGTGAAAAAGCATTCTGTATGATCTTAGAAACATTGCGATCGCGCTTTCCTGATGGTAAGCCTGACATCAAAAAACTGTACCCTGTACTAAAACAAATTAGTGATGCGATTTCAAAAATAGGTATATTTAATTACTTGTTGTCCGATGGAGAACACTTTTTTGCTCATTGCTCAACCAAACTCAGTTACATTGTCCGCCAAGCGCCTTTTGCTGCTGCCCATTTGATTGATCAAGACATGACTGTAGATTTTCGGGAAGTGACTACCGAACGCGATCGCGTCGCTGTCATTGCTACCACGCCCCTCACTGATAACGAAGTTTGGACACAAATACCACCTGGAGAATTACTAATTTTTCAGGACGGGCTACCTCTGAAATATGCATTCTGTTAATTACGAATTAGTGATTACAGTTGATGAACCTTTCTGTGACTTGAACTAAAGTGCAAATCAGTCCCTCTCCGAATTTGATAGGGATGCTTTTGCGTAGTAAAACTTCTTAGAGGTTTTTTGATTCAGCACAT
>CAZZZY010000848.1:0-3061 GCA_964658545.1 uncultured Acetobacteraceae bacterium
ACTCCTGACTCCTGACTCCTGAATTCTGTTCGATAAATTTTAGATTGTTCAATCCAAAATCTAAAATTCTTCTGCCTTTTGACCTGAACAATCAAACAGATGTAAACCCAACCGTTGGGAAAGTTCTTCACACACCTTTACCCCGCGCACACTGTTACCACGCACATCTAGCAGTGGCGAAAAAACTCCAATGCCCATCTTATTTGGTACAACGGCGATAATCCCGCCACAAATACCACTTTTCGCCGGAATACCAATTTTATAAGCCCACTCACCCGCAAAATTGTACATTCCGCAGGTGTACATCACACTCAGAATATCTTTGATATAACGCTTATCTACCGCCTGTTCTTTGGTGATGGGGTTCATACCTTTGTTAGCAAGGGTAGCCGCCATCACTGCTAAGTCTTGGCAATTCACCATCACAGCACACTGCTGAAAATAAAGATCCAGGGACTCTTCAATATTCCGGTCAATCATACCAAAGTTGAGCATCAGATGCGCCATTGCACGGTTGCGATGTCCTGTACTCCGTTCTGAGGTAAAAACTGAAATGTCAACGAACACGTCGCGGCCAATATATCGCTGAAACATATCCAGCATTCGGTTGAGGCGTTCGGTGGGGCCGGAACCTTTAATTAAGCTAGTGGTTGCGATCGCTCCTGCGTTTACCATTGGATTATAAGGTCGCTTCGATTGCTCATCCAAAATAATCGCGTTGAATGCATCCCCAGTCGGTTCTACGCCAACTCTAGTTAAAACGTAATCCAGTCCATGATCTTCTAAGGCAAGTCCATAAGCAAACACTTTAGAAATCGACTGAATGGTAAAGAATTGGTCGTAGTCGCCAACTTTGTAAACCTGACCATCTACTGTGACAATACAAATGCTGAACAAGTCAGGGTTTATCTTTGCCAGTTCTGGAATGTATTTCGCTACTGCACCCTCCCGCAGTAACTTGTACTGGGAATGCAATTTCTTAAGAACAGCTAATAATGGCGATGAATCTATTTCTAAATCTCTTTGATTTACTTGGCTTATCATCAGGCTGATAGTATTCCCCAAAATACTCACTATATATAATAGGGGTCTACAGCCGCACATCCCTACAATTGCAAAGATTTTGGAAAAGACAGCTTGCTCTCAAACATCATCCTTGAGCAATTACTGAGGACAAAAAATACATATTGTAGTTTTTGATACATTAGAAGCTGGATCTACAAGCGATCGGGAAGATTTCCTGATTTTTTCATCATTAATCACAAAAAATATGAAGTTGGGTATACTTCTTTATTTTATACTCAGCAATACTGCTATTGCAAGTTATATTTATAACTTAGCTGTATCTAGTCATAGAAAATAAAAGTCATGATTACTCTAAGTAGGAAAAACTTTGAAAAAAATATTAAACTCAAACTAATTTGCATAATTCTTTCAGATGTAACTCATATCACGACTTATTCATAGGGAAATCTAAATATTTAATTAAATAATTGATTTTAAGTATTTATGCCGATGCCATTTAATTAAGGTTATATTACCTTCTTATAGGAAATAGCCAAAATAGATGTTATCTAGAATACACTGGTAGTTGCGAGCCTTTAGAACAAAAATGAATAGGGTATCGTCATTTTGTTGTGCAATAAGCGTAAAGTTTTTTTAAGAAATTTTTGACTTGCCGAAAAAATCGTTACATAGCCAAAGTCCGCTTTTGAGAAAGGTTTCGCCCTTAAATTTGGAACTTTAATTTGATTAAGCTGTCGATAATTACGCTAAAACCCTGATCCCCAAGCCAAAAGGTTCGTGTTAGTCTGTTGCAGTTATAAAGAACAAAGTGAAAACGGAACGAGTTCGAGTTTTTCAGAAGGGAAGTCACCATCATCTAGTGAAAAATCCCGCAAGTTATAAAACTTAAGTTCTACAGTCGCTTTAAAAAACGGACGCATGAATCAAAGACATTTGTGGACTATTGTTGCCCTGTTTCTGACTGTTTTGGGAGTACCCTCAGTCGGTTGCACTCAAACCACCAAGGGAAATGCGCTAGCCTCCCAGAAATCACCTGCCCCTGATGTGGTTAAGGTGGGAGAGTACCAATCCAGAGCAGGGAAGCAAACCTTGGATGCTGTGATTACAGAAATTCATCCTCACAGCATTAAGGGACGTAAGGCGGCAACCCTTTTTATCAAAAATATACCTGTTCTCACGTTTTTGAGTTCTATATCAAATACGAGTTTAGAAAGTAAAAAAGTTGGTGCAATTGGAAATACTGGGGGCGTACAATCATACGCCCTTATTGCTAGCAATTCACCAAAGGCACTGAATGTTGGTAATGTAACAGATGTGAGTGACCAGATTAGCTCTGTTGACAATGACCCGGTTCAGATAGCTGGTGTAATAGCAGCTAAGATCAACCAGTTGAGCCGGGAAAGTGTGGATGCGAGTAAAATTACCGTCAGTTGGAAAGCAGGGGGAACATCTACTGCCAATCAAGGGCAAAATAAGAGCGTCCCTCTCCAGCATAATGGCGATCGCTATGTAATCAAATTTAATGGCGAAGAATTGGTCGAAATCAATGAAGGTACGCGACTACCAGATACCACCAACAATCTCGCGCAAGATGCATTGCAAGCAACCAATCGCCTGCGGAGACTTCTAGGCAATGCATCTCCCTTAAAAGAAATTGCTAATTTACCATTATCAATACCAAAGCTACCTCAACAGATTTCCGTCGGAGGAGTGCGAATTTCTTTTAGAGGAATGGCTTCCTATTACGGCTATGACGGTTCTAGTAATCGTACTGCTAGCGGCCAGAGATTCAATCCAGAAGAAATGACTGCCGCCCATCGTAGCTTACCCTTTGGTACGCAAGTCCGTGTAACCAACACCCACAACGGTCGTTCTGTAGTGGTGCGGATTAATGACCGAGGTCCATACGTTCGGGGTCGAGTCATAGACCTATCTGCTGCCGCTGCTCGGATTTTGGGAATGATAGGTAGTGGCGTAGCACCAGTACATATTGAGGTATTGGGTAAATAATTAATTAGGGAGTGGGAAGTAGGGA
>CAZZZY010000849.1:0-3061 GCA_964658545.1 uncultured Acetobacteraceae bacterium
GAGCGTCATTGCGAATTGCGAATTGGTTTAAGGGGGACTGAGGGATAGCTTATCTATAATCTTGCTTTTGAATACTCCCTAAACGAGCAGCATCACGAATATTGTAGTCGTGACGAGTAAAGCGATTTAGCTGCATCTCAAAAAAATCTCGATTAGCTTGCAAATGCTTGAGATTGGGGTCATCTAAAGGATATAAAAGTGCAGTTCGTAAGGCTTGAATTACCGCAGAAGTAACACAGTACATTGACCGTTGAAAACTAACTCCCAACTGAATCAATATATCTTCTTCACCCCGACAATGTTGGCTGTAGTAATCGATAAGATATGGTGGCAAAAAATGCAGCATATCTTGCATTAATAATGTGGGGGGAATGCCAGCAGTACCCACTGGAAATACATCAGCGTAAAGAATACCATAGTGAAAGTCTTTCTGGTCTTCTGGTACTTGACGCGCTTGAGCATTATAAGATTTTGTCCCCCGGAAGGGGGCAGTGCGGTAGAAAACTGCTTCTACATAGGGTAATGCGGCTTCATATAGCCACATAAAACCCTTGGATTTGGGCACAATTTCGTAGCATTCGCCACGAATATAAACGTGATGGTAAATAGGACGACCTGCGATCGCAAATATACCATTAACTATGAAGCTCATTGCCTCTGGAACGCTGCTAATGGTACCTTCGTCATAGCGATCGGACATTTCAAAGAATACTGGGGCCATGACTTCCCAGAATAAGCCCAGATTAGCGTAGTATGACATCTGGCGGCACTGTTCTAAAAACATATCGGGAAACAGCTTGTAAAGTCCCAGCATGACTGGGTTCCCTTGGAAATAAGCTTTGATTGCTCGGTCAGCGTTGGCTTTGTATTCGTCTGAATCTAGGTAAGGGTCAAATTGTCCACCCATACCTCTATGCCACAACATTGCGCGCATACAAGCTTCCGCAAATTCCATGTTAATGCGATCGTGGAATAAGTGATGCAACAATTTCGGCATTTTGAAAGTTTCACCCTTTTCGATGAATGCCAAAAGTTCGGGATGTGCTGTAGCTTCGCCGCGCCAAATTCGTAAATCGGCATCATCGCCAGCGTAATGATTATGTAGCTCTAAATACTCTTTGGGTAAAAAATATTTAAAGAAAGGAATCGGGTTTAAAAATTCGTTTTCAGCAATATAAAGCAGGTCACGCCAGTAAAAATCCATCGGCACAGCATAAGCTTTATATAAACCGATAATTTGCATCAAATTTTCTGGAGTATCGGGTAACATTGCCCCACCTGCTTCTAAGCGATGAATTACTTCGGCAAATTCATGTTTGGAAGGTGGTAATTTAATTGCTGTTTTAATTGCTGTCATGGTATTGGGAATTGGGAATTGGTAAGAAACTTTAACGTGTAAACTATTTCAGCGCTACTTCGGAGATTACGGTTTTTTCTAAAGGGGGAATTGCAGCCACCATTGTTGTAGTTGTGGATTCACTCCAACGCACTAACCAAGTTGGTTGTACTCCTAAAAAGATGATAAAAGCTGCCAAAATTAAAGCTGGGATTTTCTCAGACCAAAGGACTTTGGGATAGTAGGCGAAGTTATCGAGTCTGCCAAAACAGGTGCGGTTGAGGAGAATGACAAAATAAACTGCGGTTAATCCACTAGCTACTACACACAGAATAGTCGGGACGGGAAAGATAGAAAAGCTACCTTGAAAAACGATAAATTCGGCGATGAATCCTGTTAAACCGGGAATACCAGCACTAGCCATCCCACTTAAAACCAGTAGGGCGCTAATTAGGGGTAAGCCGCGTATAGGACTCATTAAGCCATTGAGTTTATCTAACTCGCGCGTACCAACTTTGGCTTCTACAACTCCCACCAAGTGGAAGAGGATTGCCAGGATGATACCGTGACTAAACATTTGGGCGACTGCACCAACAAGTGCTAAGGAAGTGCTGGCGGCAGCACCTAGTAAGATATAGCCCATGTGACCAACGGAACTGTATGCTACCATGCGCTTGATATCTTTTTGAGCGATCGCAATTACAGCCCCATAGATAGCGCTAATTGCTCCCCAAATCGCCAGAGTCGGTGCAATAATACTCCAAGCATCGGGAAACATCCCCAATCCAAATCGCAGCAATCCATAAGTTCCCAGTTTTGCCAACACGCCACCGAGAAGAATGGCTATTGGTGCTGAAGCTTCAACATAAGCATCAGGTAGCCAAGTATGGAAGGGAACTAAGGGAATTTTAATGCCAAAACCTAATACTATTCCTGCTAGTAAAAGGATTTGTTTTGCTATTGACAGATTTTCTGTAGAGAATGCATCAAAAGCAAAATTGGTAGAACCACTCAGCCACACCATACCCAAGAATGTCGCCAGAATTAATGCTCCCGAAACAGCAGTATAAATCAGGAATTTAATTCCGGCATAACCCCGTTTTGCCCCTCCCCAAATAGAAATTAGTAAGTAGAAGGGGATTAATTCTAGTTCGTAGAATAGGAAGAAGAGCAGCAAATTTTCAGCGAGGAAAGCACCTGCAACTCCACCACTCACTAATAAAATCATGGAGTAGAACAGCCGGGGACGTTGAGTTTCTTTACTGCTGCTGTAAATAGAAATCCAGGTGAGCAGACTATTTAACACCAACATTAATATAGAAAGCCCATCAACACCGATTTGATAGCTCAAGCCAAGGGTTTCATTCCAGGGTAAATATTCTTTAAATTGCATTTCTGGATTGCTGATATCAAATTTTAGCAAGATAAACAGGTTCCAAAAAAGAACTACGCCTGAAAAAATTAATGCTGTTAAACGAATCCGATGATTTGGGATACTTGTCGGTAATATTGCTATAAGAGCGGCGGCTAAAATGGGGAGCCAAATCAAAACACTTAACATTATATTTGTCCTTTGTTATTTGTCTTTTGTTATTTGTCCTTTGTGCGTTAGCAATGACCACTACTTCGACTTCGCTCAGTATATAGCAAGCAATACGCTTGGGTTAAGTATCTCTTTCTTGTCTCTGCGTCCTCTGCGCCTTGGCGGTACCCTGCGGGAAGCCG
>CAZZZY010000850.1:0-3058 GCA_964658545.1 uncultured Acetobacteraceae bacterium
GAATCCGGTTTGATTTCTGAAAAAAATTAAGTATTTGTAGGGTGCGTTATGACTTGAGTCTAACGCACCAAACCCTTGAAAATGGTGCGTTACGCTTTGCTATAACACACCCTACGTGTTGTTCAAAAATCAAATAGTAATCCTATATGCTCATATTAAACCTTCATTACGTGGCTTGCCGCTAGATGGATATGTAATTCTGTACCAAAAGTCGGGCTTTTGTAGGCATTGCCTTGGAAGTAGCAACACTGAACCCGGAATTTTTGCCTCGTTCTTTTAATTTAGAAGAGATGCGCCGTGACTTGGCGATATATGAGGACTTATATCCAGTGCTGTTGTCTCTAACCCAACTGCAAGAACTTGTAGATGATACCTGTATTGCAGCTGGTAGTGAAGCTTATGCAGCAGCCTTGGCAATTTACAACTATGCCAAAGCTAGCGGTGATGTTACAGGTTTGGATGGACTCTAATTAACTCAAAAAACTAGCTTTAATTAAAGCCAGTTTTTTGATTTCATTGCAAACTTCTATCAGACCTTGCGGCCGAGTATTAATGGAACACACTTGAGATGGTATGGAACACACTTGAGAAGATATTATTAAGCTTTCTCATTGAAATGTCAAGATTTTATGAATCACTTCCCCAAAATTTGCCATTAGATATAGCCACTTCCCTTAAATTCTCAGGCTGTGCTTCTAAACTCTTGTCACCAAAATGCTGATTCATCAGCGCCGGGACAAATGAGGCTTGAATTCGGCTATGGCGTGTTTTATCTGGCATAACTAGGTTAGGCCCAGCTTTACAATTTTTCATACAACCAGTGCCCTTGATGGTAACTTGGTCTTCTAAACCGCGATCGCTTAAAGCTGCCTCCAACGCCTGACAAACTGCTTTACCACCGCGTTTCATGCAATCAGACTTTTGACACACCAAAATCGTGGCTTTAGTCTTAGCTGGTATTACCTTGGCATGATCAATAGATGGGGGTTCTTGCACTGGGGCGATCGTTTCAACTCTTCCCATATCAGAACGCGCCGCCATCACCCGTTCAGCTTTCAGAGTGACTGTGCCATCCTTCAAATCATACTTTTTGTAACCAACAACTTGTAGCCAAGTCCCTGGTGGTAAGCGCAAGTCAAAAGCAGCCCGTAAATGTTTAGCCAGTTTAATGTAAGACTCACCTTCATGAGTCGCCAGTATTAAGCCTTTAAGCTTATAGCCATCTTTGATAACAAAATTTATAAATCTACCCTCAAGGCAAAAGTCTGATACTTCTGTAGTGTAAGATCCACTCATTTTTTTGACCTATTTTTAACTAATACAAGCTATCAAGAGAGATATTCTCAGCAGCAGCCACAGATTAGAACTGTTGGTAGCGACTTTGCCAGCAGCATTCAAGAGTCCAAATCTGGTCTTGACGGGAGGCTGTTAATCGCCGTATCACACTCCAAACTTGAACAGCCGTGACCGGAGAGCCAATTTCAACTTTCAATGGCTGGTTAGCTGCACAACTACAGGGAATGTCCAATTCCTTTAGGCGTTGATAGACTTGCCAGCGATCTGTCCAATTCACCTCTATAAGGTGCTTGCTTTCTATTTCTGAACTAAACGATTTCAAGAGAATTGCCCTCAAAGTGCAACAAACTTGCAGTAATTACCGCGATTTGACTCCCGACTTTTTGAAAGTCTGAGGAGTGTAACCTCCTAAAACCAGCATACATTAAGTGCAAGGAATTCTCATTAGTTTTGGAAAAAAATAAAATGGGCATTGGACATGGGAAAAGATCCTCCCTGTCCTCTGCTCCCCTGCAATTCGGGTTTCAAGCCCACAACGGCCACGCTCCCTTCCCTGCGGGACGCTGTTCGCGTTCGGCAGGTGTCACAGTGAGCCTGTCGAACTGCTCAGGGCATCGCAGTGCATCGCCTAAATTTATTTATGGGGTTCTCCCCTCTTGCTCCCTGCCTCCTTTCCTCTTTTTTGACATTATTTATCAAACAAATAAAATTCAGATTTTTAGTAGGCAAAAACACAAAATCCTATCATGGCGAATCGGCTTGCAATTATTATTAAAATGTTAATATGTAAAAGATTAAGCAGTTAAAATCTATAACTGCCAAAACAGGAGAAGAACAATGTCTGAAACGCAAACTTTGTTACGGAATTTTGGTCATGTATATGACAATCCCGTGTTGCTGGATCACAGCGTAACTGCTCCAGTTACAGAAGGATTTAACGTTGTATTAGCTAGTTTCCAGGCACTGTACTTGCAGTACCAAAAGCATCATTTTGTAGTTGAAGGCTCAGAATTTTACTCTCTGCATGAGTTTTTTAACGAAAGCTACAACCAAATACAAGACCACATCCATGAAATTGGAGAACGCTTGGATGGGCTAGGTGGTGTGCCAGTAGCTACTTTCAGCAAATTAGCAGAATTAACCTGTTTTGAGCAAGAATCTGAAGGTGTATATTCCTCTCGCAAAATGGTGGAAAATGACCTAGTCGCAGAACAAGCCCTTATTGGGGTAATTCGCCGTCAAGCTGCTCAGGCAGAGAGTTTAGGCGATCGGGGCACACGCTATCTGTACGAAAAGATTTTGTTGAAAACCGAGGAACGTGCTTATCATTTATCTCACTTCCTCGCTAAAGACAGCTTAACTTTAGGGTTTGTCCAAGCGGCTCAAAGCTAAAACTCTCATAATCTAGATTTGTCTACCTAGACTGAAAGAAAAAGTTGGCAGCACTAACTCTTAAAATATTATAAATAATGGCAGAGAATGGTATCCTTATTTCTCTGCCATTTTTAATTTAAGTAAACATATTTTCAGAATATTTAATATTGAAAATATTTAGCAGTTAGCTAGTTAATAAAATTTTTTAGCTAAGAAATTTATTTGGGCCGAATAAGCGGATAGATATATACCAAAATAAATCGCTATTTGTTGCAAAGCCTCCATCCAATTAAATAATAAAGATTTGCAAGAGGTTAAAAAATTTGAAGATCAAATTAAATAAAATTAGAAATATAAAATAATCATTAGGGATTGGGGATTGGGAATT
>CAZZZY010000851.1:0-3057 GCA_964658545.1 uncultured Acetobacteraceae bacterium
TCATCACCACAGTTTTTCGTTCATAGGTGAGATTTTTGGTTTCAAATAACTTTTAAGGGATAAAATTAGCACCAGCACCATTAAATCAATTCGCAATTCGTAATTACAGTTGATGTCACAACTGGCAAAAGCCAAAAATCCCAACAACCCCATTCTTAATTATTCAACACCATTGGGGACAGCAAAATTTAGGATGTCTTTATGAACGCAGGTTTAAAACGCATTGAAGCAACTCTACACGATTTAGGGAATCGCGGCACTGCCTCTGCCGCCGAAGTCGGTGATTCGACCACAAAACGGCCTTTCTCCTTTAGAATCAGCATTGGAGCCAACGAACCTACAGAAAGTACACAAACTCCATCCTCTCAGAATGAAGAACTCAATATAGGACAAACAGTTGACCTGAGCGTAAATACTGAGAGTGATTATCCTCCTGAACAAAATTTCTTTCCTCACCATGACTCTGTGCAGACCTTTCAAGCACAAGAGAATGGTAGCAAAACACCCAGCCTACCCAAGTTGAAAACTCCTAGCTTTAGTAGCCATCGCCACGGGGCTAATCCAGCATTGGCGATGAATCTATTACAAGAAATTCAGCAAAGTGTTGCCGGTTGGCAAACAGAACTGCAAAATATTTTGAAGCAAATTCAAGATATTTACTTAGAAGGGCCAATTGTCAATGGCTGGTTAGAATCTAATCCCCACGAACCAGAAGCAGGAGGAACCGCAACACTACGCCATGCAGAAGTTCACCGCCTGATGAACTACGTAGAAGAAATTTGCGCTACTGGTGGGAAAGTATCATATAAATCATCTATTACTGGCTACCGTCTCTGTGGTGTAGATGATGCTGGTAAAGTCTGGTCGCGCCCATGTCCAGCAGACCAGGTTCCTAATGTTAGCATGGCGATCGCCCGTTACCAAAAGTTACGTCAACTGTTGGGGCGCAAGCAATCTTTGGAAACTCGCCTGAGTCAACTAGCCCAAACACTTGTAGTTTTACACAGTCATATTCAACAAACGTGAAGTTTTAAAGATTATTTCCGAAGAAACTCGGTTGGTGGGTCGGTAACTTTTGGTTTAGATTAACTCTCAGCAGGTATGCGTTGGATTTAAGATTTTTATCTAACAATCGTTCGACTGAGGGTAGCCGTACCACTACGTGGAAGCAAGCTACGCGTAGCGTTCCGCAGGAAAGTCCCAAATCTCAAATCCAAAATTAAATCTATGCCAGACACCCAAATCTCTGCCATTATCTGTACCCACAACCGTGATACCTATTTAGGGGCTGCAATTGATAGTCTTTTAGCGCAGGATTTTGCTACTGACTTTGAAATTGTGGTAGTTGATAATGGGTCTAGCGATCGCACCCGTGAGGTTGTAGAACAAAGGGCCCACCATCCGCGCTTGAAGTATGTATTTGAACCCACCATCGGTTTATCTGTCGCCCGCAACACGGGTGCAAAAGTAGCCAGTGGTGATATTCTTGCTTATCTGGATGATGATGCTGTTGCTAGCCCTGGCTGGCTACAAGTGTTATATTTTGCCTATTACAATAATTCTAAACTAGCGATCGCAGGTGGCAAAGTCACTCTCCTATGGCCCCAAGGAATCCAACAACCAAAATGGCTATCTCCAGGGCTAGCTGCAAATCTGGGTGCATACGACTTGGGTGACAGTAACATCTACATCGAACAACCTGGCTTAACACCCAGAGGTTTAAATTACTCCATCCGCCGCAGTTTTCTAGAAGAAATTGGCGGTTTTGATCCTCATCTCGGTCGAGTCGGGAAAAATCTATTATCAAATGAAGAACTGCAAATGACCGAATTTGCCCTACAGCGTGGTTGGCAAGTCGCTTATCTCCCCGAAGCGTTGGTTGCTCACAATGTTGCCCCAGAACGCCTCCAACGTTCCTGGTTCTTAAACCGGGGCTGGTGGCAGGGTATCAGCGAGTGCTATCGAGAACAACTCGCTGGGAAAGCTGGAATTGCTCAATTGCAACGAGGTAGCGAACGATTTGTGCGCGGCTTGTATAAGGCATTGCAATATTTTTCTGATCCAGCAGAACGGTTTGACAAACTTGTATATGCTTACGGTCAAATTGGTTACTTAAATGCTGCTATTCAGGGTCTTTTATCCACATCAAATAAGAAATAACCAATAACATAATTTATACTCAATATGTCATCTAAAATACCAGTTTCAGTACTAATTCCGGCAAAAAACGAACAAGCAAACTTACCAGCCTGCCTCACTAGCCTTAGCAGAGCAGATGAAATATTTGTAGTAGATTCTCAAAGTACCGACAACAGCATTGAAATTGCTAAAAGTCACGGTGTAAATGTCGTACAATTCAACTTCAATGGACGCTGGCCTAAAAAGAAAAATTGGTCTTTAGATAATCTACCTTTCCGTAACGAATGGGTGTTAATTGTAGATTGCGATGAGCGCATCCCCCCCGAACTTTGGGAAGAAATTGACCAAGCTATTCAAAATAATGAGTATATCGGTTATTACCTCAACCGCCGCGTATTTTTCTTAGGAAAATGGATTCGCTATGGTGGTAAATATCCCGATTGGAATCTCCGTTTATTTCAGCATAAAAAAGGTCGCTACGAAAACCTGCATACAGAAGATATTCCGAATACTGGTGACAACGAAGTTCACGAACATGTGATTTTGCAGGGCAGAGTTGGGTATCTCAAAAATGATATGCTCCACGAGGACTTCCGCGACCTTTATCACTGGTTAGAACGGCACAACCGCTATTCTAACTGGGAAGCCAGCGTTTATTTTAATATTCTCACAGGTAAGGATGATAGTGGCACCATCGGCGCAAATCTATTTGGTGATGCCGTACAACGCAAGCGCTTTTTGAAGAAAGTGTGGGTACACCTGCCGTTTAAACCCATTTTACGATTTATTTTATTTTATATTATTCAACGCGGTTTTTTGGATGGCAAAGCCGGATATATTTATGCACGCTTGCTGAGTCAATATGAATATCAAATTGGCGTTAAACTTTACGAATTACGCAATTGTGGTGGTCACTTA
>CAZZZY010000852.1:0-3044 GCA_964658545.1 uncultured Acetobacteraceae bacterium
GTAGGATGTCTAGCGATTTTAAATGGGTGGCTTATTTCCGCCGTGACGTACTAGGGATTTGTGAGAATATTTAGTAATCTTTAGATTACTTTTGCTATGAGACTGGGAATTCATTCCTAGTCGGGCTATGGGTTTTGCGTTTTTTGTCAGCCTAAATTTAAAGCAATACGCTTGGGTTAAGGTTAAAACCTTTTGCCAAAGTCAATTTTTTTAACGTAGACGCAAAGCGGCTGACCGCAGGGTACCACAGAGGCAAGGCAGCGCGGTCTTGGGGGTTTCCCCCATGAGCGACTGCCGCGCAGAGAACACAGAGAGAACAAAGAAATGCTTAACTGAACTGTATTGAAATTTAAAGTTCTTGACGTGTCGGCCGGATGATGATTTCATTCACATCAACATCACCGGGCTGCTCAATGGCATAGGCGATCGCACGGGCAAATAGCATCTGCATCAATGGCGATCGCATAAAATTCATTAAAGCCAAGCTCGATCGTATTGAACAGGCCAGAGTTTATCCTGTCCTAACTGTTTGGCTGCCAAATGCGGCCAGTAAGGATTGCGGAGCAGTTCACGTCCCAACAGCACTATATCAGCTACTTCTGTGCGAATAATCTCGTCAGCCTGTTCAGGGGTTGTAATTAAGCCTACGGCTCCTGTATGGATATTGGCTTCGCGGCGGATGCGTTCGGCAAACTGAGTCTGATAACCAGGTTTAATTGGTATATTAATGCCCGGTATAATGCCCCCCGATGAACTATCGATGAGATCAACTCCTAGAGACTTAAGTTTGTCACTTAAAGCGACACTTTGCTCGATGTCCCAACCCTTATCTACCCAATCGGTAGCAGAAATACGTACCCACAGTGGATATGTTTCCGGCCAAACTTCTCGGACTGCTTGCACAACCTCTTTAAGCAGACGAGTCCGATTTTCAAAGCTACCACCATAATCATCTTGTCGTTGGTTAGAAAGGGGTGAGAGAAACTGGTGGAATAAGTAACCGTGGGCAGCATGGATTTCCACTACCTTGAAACCAGCTTGTAGAGAACGTTTTGCAGCTTGGACAAAAGCATCAATAACTTCCTGAATTCCCTCAAGACTGAGGGCTTCTGGAACTGGGCTATCTTTGCCAAAAGCGATCGCACTACTCGAAACCAAGGGTCGCCAACCTTCCTGAGATTCATCTAGCGCTTTTCCCCCCTTACTGGGTTTGGCAGTGCTGGCTTTTCTGCCTGCATGAGCAAGTTGAATTCCTGCAACAGATCCAAAGTTATGAATCAATGCCACAGTTTTGGCCAAAGTTTCTATGTGTGCATCTGACCAGATTCCCAAATCTTGCGGACTAATGCGTCCGCGAGGTTCTACAGCTGCTGCTTCTGTTAGTACTATACCTGCACCACCAACTGCACGAGAAGCTAGATGAATAACGTGCCAATCATTAGCATATCCATTTGTACTGGAATATTGACACATGGGTGAAACGGCAATGCGGTTGCGAAAGGTAACTTCACGAATCTTGAATGGTTCAAATAGGTGTGCCATTAGTATTCATTCCTTGTCTTATTAGGTAAAAGAAATTGGGTAGGGATTTGCAGGATGAACTCGAATTTGCATTAAACGACTGGAGATTTTCTTTTATGTACACTGAAATGAGTGATAAACGCCACAGCCAACAAAAAAAATCCCAAAGCACAAACGCCGTTCCATTGCCACAATCCCCAGATATAAGTACCAAGAAAAGAGCCGAGTGCGCTTGGCCACGGCTAAACCACAAGCGATCGCTAAAGTTAAAACTGTACTTCGTTGTGCCAGCGAATTGCTATCAGTGGTCAGAGCAGTGTGCTCTTTAGAACTCATTATGATGCACCAAAATATGGAATAGTAGGTTAAATACTTGTTCAATAACTATCTACGAGACGCGCAAGGAAGGCAGAATTCCCATATCGGAAGCGTTTCATTTGTATGGAATGGGTGGTTTATTTACGCCGTGGCGCACTAGAAGCCTGATTAAGACTTGGATGAATCGGCTTATCATCAAGCTCTTGGCTATGCAATTCCCAGATATCACATTCTACTTCTTCTTGATCCACTAATAACTGTAGATGATCTGGTAATTTAGTTTTTTGCGAAATTGTCCAAACTTCTCCATGTAAACATTCTCTTTCAACTTGTCCAGAAAACATAACTTTACTCTCCAGATAATGTCACAACTTCAGTTTAGTAATTCCTAATTTACGAAATACGAAGTAACAAAATTTTCATTCTTCACTCATTCGGATGATTTAAAATACAGGTATTATTCTCCTCATGATCTCGGTTGTTAATAAAATATCTCACCTGTGGATCGTTAAGTTTCTGAGTTTTGGGTTCATTTTCTCGGCCTGGTAATGAGACTAATACCAAGGCATACTTTTTATCTTGATCTGTCTCCTGTCCTATAGATTGCAGTGTTATTCCTGCTAAAGCAACAGTCTGGGCGGAAGAAACAATGAAGTCTCCATAATTAATACCTCGAACCCGTTTGACTCCTTAACCGATTTAAGGCTTTTCCAGAAAAGACCGAGTGTGCTTAATAAAACTAGATTTAATGGCAGTAAATTGATTTCGAGTTCATTGACAACATGATTCATGAAAAGTTGATATTGAAAAAAGTTAGCATCAATTATTTTATTTCTTAAAGTTGTATTGGGTTCTGTACAGTCATTAAAAGTAACAACCTTTACTTCTAATCTTGCTTTAGGTGCTAGTTGAGTATTTACAAATTTCAAAATATCTTCAGATATGATTCCCGATACAAAAACTTCAATTACGTTTTAAAAAGTGCATTTTTTCTAGGATTGTACTTTTGTCATGTAATGGTCTTGGTAATTGTCAAGTCAAAGCAAATCAAAGATTTTGGCGGCATCGGCGATTCAGACAGAAAACCTTGAAGATGAATAAGACTATCCCTAGTCTTTTTTGAGATTGGAAGAAACCACAACTTCAAAAAAGACTAGTACGTCACGGCGGAAATAAGCCACCCATTTAAAATCGCTAGACATCCT
>CAZZZY010000853.1:0-3040 GCA_964658545.1 uncultured Acetobacteraceae bacterium
AACCCTTCCCCTTTAACCTTTTCCCCAAACCAAATTCTGAGTTCAAAATGCTTAAGAAAGAGTATTTGCTGAATCTTCACTATATTTCTACCGCAACCGCGCCAGATTTAACGACTGGCAAGTAGTTATAATTTATCCATCTCGCAATAAAATTATTACTAACCTGCGGAATGTAGGTTGATATCAGGTTTGACTATTGAACATCAAAAAAATAACCTCCTGGCTACTTGAACCAGGGGTATAAAAACAAATTGATTCATTTTTACAAGCGTTGTAGCAAGCTCAAACCGTGGGTATCAGTACCACAAGTATTGAAAAGAAAGTATTCATCAGCCAATTTTTGCACTTGTTCAGATTCCAATATACTGGGTTGCCAGGGATTAGGGTTATTGTAGGCATAGAAAGTTTCCACACCATCGATACCCTTTTGAACCGCAGCGGGAATTAAGTCGAAATGCGATCGCTTGTAACGAGCAGGATGAGCCAGAATTGCTAATCCTCCAGCTTCATGAATAGCAGCAATCACGTTACTTGCCTGATATTCTTGTCCTGTAGTCGCCCTTCTTTGCAGATAGGGTTTCATACTAGGGTTTTCTGTTCCAAAAGCGTAAGCCAAAATATGAACTTCTATATCCAAAAGGTCGGCATTGATTTCCACGCCACTCCACAGGTAAGGAGTGCTTGCACCAGGATTACTCCACTTCCAGTCTTCTAACCAAGCAAGGGCCGCTTGATAGCCGATAATACCATGATGGTCAGTAATCGCTAATCCTTTCAGCCCAATAGCGATCGCCTGCTCCATCAATACACTCGGCTGCAACCTCCCATCCGAGTAGACTGTATGCATGTGAAAGTTGAATAACCTTGGACAACTTTGTGCATCAATGTTCTGGAATACTTGCTTCAAAAGTTCTACCGAAGCAGTAGTCCGGGCCAAATTTACAGCCATAACCCCCTCTGAATAAAAATATATATTTTTAACACACTAAAACGCCCCATTTTACAGATGAGAAATCTCCAACACTGTAAATTAGTATTGGTGGCTACTTTCTCCGCTTGATCAGCAAATTTTTCGATATGTATAAGACTACGTTAGCAAATCTTAACCCCAGTAGTCATGGGTAATTTGGACTACTTTAAATACAAGTAGTATAAAATATTGCCTACAAAATTTTATAAATATGCCTATACTATTTGTGGTAAATAACTTACTTTTAAAGATTTAGAAGAGTAATTGTCTCTAATCAACTGGAAGCGTAACTATGTGATAGTGCGTGTAAAAAGTATTATCTATCTCACTAATTACACTAATTCTATTTCATCCAGTAATGACTTCAACGATTGCCTAAGTGAGTTTACAATAGCTTCCAGAAAACAAGCGATGTCTACGACGGGCTATGCCTACGCTTGCGGCTAATTATACCCCCCGCGCAATCCCAAAAGAATCCCCCTTCAACGTGACCCCAAGCGGTTCTACCACCACCTCGCGGCTGAGGGACGCTTCAACCCTTCCGGCAATTACAGCCGTTAACTCCTGTTCTTTTGCGAGGATGACGATCCTTTCTGCATCCTGCTCCGACTCTGTATAGAATGCAAATCCGGCTCCGTAATTGAACACGGAAAGCATCGTCTCTGCTTTGCCCTCAAGATGACCCTCGACAAACCTAAATATCTCTGGCACTGGAAGCATCGTTTCGATCACATACCGAAGCGGCTTCACCGACCGCATCAGCTTCTGCCAACCATGACCCGTGATATTCTCCATCGCGGTTGGACGAATTCCCTCTCCAAGCACCGCCTGCACAAGCGGCGTGTAGAGATACGACGCGGCATTCATCGCTTCCCAGAACTCCTGCCCACTCGGAAGTTTTGTTCTATAACCATCAGGAAGAGACTCAGCGAGCTTTCGCAGTGGGGTAAACCCATTCTCATGGGGGCCAGAACTCTCGACGAGAACAATAGTATTTCCGGCATTCAGACGTGAGCTATCAATAGGAGCGACACCAGGTGGCATAATGCCAAAAACCGAACCGGCAATGTCGAGCCTACCTGGAATCATCTTGGTTTTTAGTTGAGGAGTTTCCCCTGAGAGATAAACACACCCCACTCGTTTGCACCCCTCAACTACTCCATCCAGAAACCCATCAAGGAAGACGGGGGTAAAGATCGTTTCAGGAGTACTTGATGGCAGATAGAGACCGAGAAGTAAAGTCTGCATCCCTGATGTTGCCGCATCGTTTGTCAGACACGAAATGATCTTGATACCGATGTTCCACCAGAATCGCCGAAGTTCTTCTTCGGAAAGGTCGTCAGGGCGGGTATCGTCTGCGGTGCCTAGTCCTTCAGGGACGAGTGTTAGAGAAATTTCTGGAGCGCCCGCCTCAATAAATGGAGCGAGGTTGAAGCTGAAAGCGTTAGCACTTGCTCCAAGACCCGACGCGGGGACGGTGCCATAGGCGCTTGCAAAGGTAAGTGTGCGTTTTGCGGCATCGATGAAGCGTCGTTTTGCGGCATCGAGAGTATCGTAATCGACTTGATCGAGAGCTTGGGGCATCAGGTTGTGTTTTAAGTTAAAAGTGAGAAGTTAGGAAAACTCATAACTCCTCACTTTAAAATACCTCATCTTCAATACCGCGCCACCATTCCCCCAAATTCATCAAGTCTTGGTAAATATCTTCTAATTCTTTGGTGTAGACATCATTTGTAAGGGTGGCTCGACGCTCTTGCAATTTCTTGAGGCGCAGTTGTACCAATACCCAAGGTTTAGTGATGCTATTTGTTGCTTCGATGTATTGCGCTAGTTCTTTGCTATCCATAATATTTTATATTTTTCATGTCACTACTTTTATATGATTCTCGGTAAGCGTAAAACTCAGAGTCTAAAGACTCTGAGATATAAGCCAATACGCTTGGGTTAAGGCTTTATGCTTCAACTTTTGTAAATTAACTGATTGTTTCTGCTTTACTTAACATCTCCTCCTTTTTCTAAAAGGAGGATTCTAAACTGATATTGCTACGGGGTCTTTCTGTCCCCGTAGCA
>CAZZZY010000854.1:0-3036 GCA_964658545.1 uncultured Acetobacteraceae bacterium
TGCCTTTTTACTTTTGCCTTGTTGTACTAGTGGCTAGAACGTGTCTGGTAGACACCAATAATAAAATAGCCAATTGCCTAATACTCTTGCTAGCTTTCTCCCAAATTATCAAACCTTTTAGTACCATCTTCTTCCATGTATAGGACACGATTTAACATATCGCGTCCATTTTCTAATTCAGCATTGATTGCATTCACAGCTTCTTTGACAATAGTAATTTGTTCACTTCGAGATAAATCTCCCTGGCAAATGAAGACAATGCCAGCGTGGATTTCTGTAGTCCGAGCAAACTTTTCAAAATCTCGAACATTTGCTGTTACAAGAATACGCTCTTCATTAAAAGCGTATTCTAAAACTTGATAATCCTTTGCACCAAGTAACCCCCTATCTCTCACAGCAATTGCATCAATAAAAAGCTCGTTACACAAGTAACGTGCAACGGCGGGTGAAAGATCCTCATCAATTAGGAATTTAATTCTTTTTAGGTCGTCCAACACTTGGGTAAGCTTTCACGTAAACTTGAGCAAATTTTATATCTTCTTCAGTTAAATAAGGATACTCTTCATGTATTACCTCTAGGGACTCTCCTCTATCAAGCATTGAACCAATATGACGAACCGTCAGCCGAGAATTAGGAAATACTGTTTCTCCGCCCATTATGTTCGGATCAGAAACTAAATTTTCTTTCCACGCTTGAAAACATTTGATAAGTTCTAATACCTCCTTGACAATAGGCTCGACTTCTATTTTGACAAATTTTGCTATTTCAATGGTTGGTAAATTTTGCTCCAAGGCTCTTACTAAGCTTTGATAAAGAGATGAACGAAAATCAACATTGATAAAGTCTATCTCTTTAATTAAACGTAGATAAACCAATGCAGCAAAATTTAGCCGGGGTGGATTATATTCAGGAAAAATTTTGTGTTCTACTTCCTTATAAATCTTCTTGGTTGGTAATTCTACAAATGCCGCCGCTTCAGTAGGAGTAAAAGTTTCTATATACATACGGATTACCTGCCAGCTAAAAACATTACTTTCACCTAGAGCAAACTTTCAACGATTTGTTACTTTGGGAACTATTTATGATAGAAATTTTGAGGAAATTAATAAATAATTTCTAATTATTCCCTGTACAGGGAAGATTTTAGCCTTTATTCAAAAGATATGGTTCTCTTATGGCATATATTTTTACAATAACAGATAGTTCATAGCTTTGCTGAAGGGTCTTTGACAGCATCAAAAATACGGACATTATGCCCCCAAGGAAATTGTGCAACAAGCTGTTGCACAATTTGCTCATCTGGGTAAGCCTCAACAAAAGCCCGCATATACGATATCAGTTTTGATATCAAAGCCCTACCTAGATGCTCTCTAGGTAGGGCAATTTTGAGTGGGAGAGTCCGATTACCCTAATAGGCTTTCAGTACAACCGTTGACTATTAAGAGTTGGAATAATAACTACGCCGACTGGTTGCTTTGGAGATTTGGCTGGAATTAATGTCACTGCGCTCTGAAGCGTTGAAGGATGCGCCTGTGTTTGCCAGTACTACGGGTAGACCTCTGGCCCCTTCTCATATTGACCGAGTGGTGAAGCGGGTGGCGGCAGCAGCAGAATTAGAGAATGCTATGAATGTTTCAGCGCATTGGTTTAGGCACTGCTAATTATTCTAAATTTGGAGATTTAACAATATTTTTCTCATGTATAAATACTTACGTGGTTAATTATACAAGACTATAAGAAATAGTCTTCTACTTTGTTGTTACTTGCACGCCATAAGCTACGTCCTGGTTTCGCAGATGGAATGAGTTTTCAGAGTAATTCCTACTGTTAGTTACTCAAGTAACTTGGGTACGATGAATTCAAAGCTCTCGTGATGCTGCCGATAATAAGTCTTTTTTCTCCCGACAGAATATCGGAAGTTGAGCTGACTTCGAGATATGTTTTCTAAAAAACCAAAGCTATGACTGAACCTATACTTCTTCTTCTTGACATTAATGGAGTAATAAATGTTAAAAAAAAATTTGGGTATTGAAGAGAATCGAGAAATCTTATTGAATCAGATCAATTGAAGTTTGTACTATAACGAAAACCTTATGGAAAAATCGATTTCTATTATCATGACGGTCTACAATCAGCAGCGCTATCTTGCTCCGGCAATTAAAAGTGTCCTGATTCAGACTCGCCCCGATTTTGAAATGTTAATTTGGGATGACGGCTCTACTGACCGTTCTGTCGAAATCGCTCGTCATTTTGCTCAAATTGACCCACGTGTACGTTTAGTAGCGGCAAAACACCAGGGTCAAACTCTTTCTCTACTAGCTGCGATCTCAGAAACTACTTGCCCGTATTTTGGATGGGTAGACAGTGATGACTTATTAGCACCTACGGCACTGGAGGAAACATCTGCTGTACTGGATGTTCGCCCAGAAATCGGACTAGTCTACACGGATTATCAGGTAATTGACAAAGATAACCAACTTTTAGGATACGGGCAACGCTGCCACATCCCATACTCTAAGGAGCGGCTGTTGGTTGATTTTATGATTTTCCATTTTCGGCTGCTGCGTCGAGAAGTCTATGAGCAAGTGGGCGGTATCAATAAAGAATTTGAACGTGCCCAAGATTATGATTTATGTCTGCGGCTGTCAGAGGTGACGGATGTAGAACATTTAGCAAAACCTCTTTATTATTATCGTCAACACTCTCTGAGTGTGTCCCAACAAGCGCGAGTTGAGCAAATTCTGGCATCGCAGAATGCGATAAATCAAGCCCTACAGCGACGGGGACTGAGCGATACTTATGAACTGGATGTGGAAATTGTCGGGCGGTACTGCTTGCGTCCGAAAGTATAAGTGGATGACAACTTGCTAGTGTTTATGGAAAGTAAAAAAATTCCCCAGATTATCCGAACCGCATTAGTAGCTAACCTGGAGAAACTGCTTTCGATGACCTATTTCCCAGTTTTAAAATTAGCTCTTTAAACTCAATACGCTTGGGTTAAGCATCTCTTTCTTGTCTCTGCGTCGCGCCAGTTG
>CAZZZY010000855.1:0-3028 GCA_964658545.1 uncultured Acetobacteraceae bacterium
TAATGGCAACCAAAATGCGTTTAAAGTTCATTGTTTCGAGCCTTCAGGTTAATCTCACTTATCTAATGGCGTCAAGGTCAGCACCCCTTTTAGCGGATTTGCCACTACTAAAATTCCAGCCAGGAGATATAAAAGACCGAGAATCAGCTTCCAGACGACTTTACCTGCACCTCTCGATTGAAAGGCATAAATGATTTGAGTAATTCCGGCAAAGATAAATACCCAGCCAAATACTAAGGTGGAAGCAACGCTGGCAAAGAAGGGAAAGGCGATTGCACTGATGCCCAACAGGATCATGAGAATAGCGATCGCGGTTGTCCATCCAGAGCTAACAACTTGCTCATCAGTTTCAGGCTCAATAGTTCTCATGTTGATCTCCTTTTGAATCAAATCTTAAATGACCGCAGAGTTCTCGAAGAATTTCTTCACCGTTGCACTCGCTCATCACTTTTTGTTGATTAACTCTCGACCTCCGCAAAATTCCTGATTAGTTGCCTACTTTTTCACTAGAACAGAAAATGTTGAATACTTCCTCTATCTTGCTAGGTAAATAAGTTCAATTTCATCTAACGCTTTTGAATAGGTTATCAGAATTTGTATAATTTATACATCAACTCAAACATTAAATATGACTTCTTGATAATTGCTTGTGGCTTTAAATCAGAAAGCATCAATGTCAGTCGTTTGACAGCCCATTTTTTATTGACCATTCACTTTTACCACTGACGTATTACTCTTCTTGGATAATAAAAACTTATTGGTTTTTAGATCGCTGCCGGACGGCAATCAATGTAAACCCCTTCTCTTCTCCTTCGGAGACGCTAACGCGAACGAGACGCTATGCGAACGGGGAATTCAAAATTCTTGCATTATTAATTCAAGAGGAACGTCCACAGGTGAAGGCGGAATGTTTGCGGTTGCTGACCACATTAAAATTATCGCCAGCGCGGATGTAATTGATTTCGGGCTTTAAACCCGGTTATTCATTCGCTTTTTCGGTCAGAAAACATTGCTGTATTCTGTTTCGATAAATTCTTCCCTTCTGACACAAGTTGCTCATAGTCTTGTAACACCTAATTGTTAGCATAGGAAAAGTTTAACGTTTGAGGGTTACTAGATTAGAAAAATCTGTAGCTGACTCCATCCTGATGAGCGAGGATCGACTATGAATCGAATTGATCGTCATTTATGGCGGCGGTTTTTGGGAATCGCTAAACCCTACTGGTTTTCTGAAGAAAAATGGGGAGCGAGAGGTCTACTCGCAGTTTTGTTGTTCTTTTTGTTAGCGCTCAATGGTCTCAATGTATTGCTGAGTTATGTAGGTCGAGACTTTATGACAGCCATTGCTAATAAGAATACATCAAGCTTCTTTCACCTTGTATTTGTCTATCTAATCGTGTTTTTGATGGGTACGCCTATTCAGGTTTTCAACGATTATCTCACTAGTAAATTAGGTCTTTATTGGCGAAGGTGGCTAACCAATCACTTTCTGAATAAATATTTTAGGAATCGGGCTTTTTATGAAGTTAATTCAAATCCCCAAATTGACAATCCTGATGAGCGAATATCTCAGGATATCAATGCTTTTACCAGGGGAGCGCTCTCTTATTCATTAACTATTCTTGGCTCAATTATCACCTTCATTTCTTTCGTTGGGATTCTCTGGTCAATTTCTACAACCCTTGTCATGATTACCATCTTGTACTCCTTTTTCGGTACTATCATAACGGTTTTTTTCGGTCAGAGATTGATTGGGCTGAACTTCAACCAACTGAGACGAGAGGCTGATTTTCGTTATAAATTAGTTCATGTCCGCGACAATGCTGAAATGATTGCCTTTTTTGGGGGAGAAGAGCAGGAATTAAGTCAGGTATGGCGGCGATTTACTGAAGCATTCAATAACTTTAATCTTCTGATTGGTTGGCAGCGTAACTTAGGGTTTTTTACAACTGAGTATAGCTATCTAATTATGATTATACCGTCCTTAGTCATCGCTCCTCTCTACTTCACTGGTAAGGTGCAGTTTGGGGTCATTAGTCAAGCTAATTTGGCTTTTACTCAAGTTTTAGGCGCTCTTTCCCTAGTTGTTAGTCAGTTTCAAGACCTGAGTGCTTTTATCTCCCAGATCAATCGCTTGGGAACCTTTCGGGAGATACTGGAGGTGCCAACGCCAAGCAACCAAATGAGAGGAACTTCTATTGACACTGCCATAGATTCCCGTTTAGCGCTAGAACATGTCACCTTATTAACTCCTGACTATCAACGCACTTTAGTTAAAGATCTCTCATTTACAGTTCAACCAGGGGAAGGACTGCTGATTTTCGGACCAAGTGGCAGTGGTAAGAGTTCTTTGCTACGGGCGATCGCTGGATTGCGGAATGCTGGCACTGGGTTGATTATCCGACCAGAACTAAAGGAAATGCTGTTTCTGCCACAGCGTCCATACATGATTTTGGGTTCGCTACGTAGCCAACTTTTATATCCCAATACGAGTAGTGATGTCTCAGATGAGAAACTCTACGGGATATTACAACAAGTGAACCTCAAAGACTTACCAGTTCGTATAGGTGGTTTGGATGTGGAGTTAGACTGGGTAAATGTTCTTTCTTTGGGGGAACAACAACGCCTAGCATTCGCACGATTGTTGCTTGTGCATCCACGCTATGCCATTTTAGATGAAGCTACCAGTGCTTTGGATCTTGAAAATGAGGAGCAGATATATCAGCAGGTGCAAGCGACATCCACAGTATTTATTAGCGTCGGTCACCGCACCAGCTTGCTGAAGTATCACCAACAGATCCTACAATTAAACGGGGATTCAAGTTGGCAACTGACCGAAAACCTAAAGGATACAAGCCCCTGAATTTATTTATGGAGAAAGCTTTAAAATGTATAACGATAGCGCAGCGTAAAGCCTTCTCTACGAGAGGCTCCGCCAACGGCATGGCTTCTCTACGAGACGCTGCGCGAACGCTTAGAGCGAGTCTTCTCCCTTGGCGCTAGCCTCTCCCTTTGGGAGAAGGGGAGA
>CAZZZY010000856.1:0-3022 GCA_964658545.1 uncultured Acetobacteraceae bacterium
ACAAAACGCGCTGCCTATAGAGGCAGGGGACTTAAACCCCCAAAGTTCGTTAAATAGCAATCAGAATCTTTGCTGATTATTGTTGTTTCAGCTTTCGTGGTTCAAAGATTCTATCATGTGAAACGTCTCCCGATATCTTCAAAACCTCAGAAACCTTATGTCCCCCTACCCCCTTTCCTTGATCATGGATATCATTGAAATCCTCAAAGAAGACTATCAAAGATTCCCAATAAATCAAACTTACACTATTTACGCTCCAGACGTTTATTTTCAAGATCCAATGAATAAATTTCGTGGTGTTAAACGTTATAAAGAAATGATTAATTTTATCCAAACTTGGTTTTTAGATCCCAAGATGGACTTACATAATATTCAACGTTTAGGAGACACAATAAAAACTGAGTGGACACTCAGTTGGAATACTCCTCTTCCTTGGAAGCCACGAATCTCTATTCCTGGTTGGAGTGAATTAGGTCTTAACTCTGATGGTTTGATTGTCTCGCATATTGATTATTGGAATTGTTCACGCTTAGACGTAGTAAAGCAGCATTTATTTGCTACAAAACGGTAAACAATTAAGAAAACTTTTTCAATCGCTCTTGATGTTTACAGAGGTTATTAGTAGAGTGAAGTACTCAAGTTCCCCACCCCTAACATCCTAAGAGCAAGCAGGGTGGTTTCATACGAAAAAAGAAAAATATGAAAGCCTCTATTTCTCGTTTTGAACCATAGATTTTGACCCCTCTCCAAACCTCTCCCTAAAGCGGAGAGAGGCTTTGATACCTGGTTTGAATTTTTCTCTGATGGTATGAAACCACCCTGGCTCCCGAAGAGCGGGGAGGGGAATGAGGGGTGGGGTAAAACGCCTGTGGGATAAGCATTTGAGGTTAAGTTGATAGTAATGGCTATCATGTACCTCATTTGATTAGGAAAAGCTATACCTATTCCTAATTTTTCCCATCTGGACGCTGAATAATCGTCTCCACTACCCGCCGCTTGGCTTTTGGATCAATTCCTACCAAACGCACGTACTCACCGCTATATTCTGCCAGAGTTGCTTCCAAATTTGAGATTGCATCAGACTCTGCATCAATATGGCTATGAACACAAGTTTGCCATGAACCCGTGCGGAAACGGCGTTCATCTACGTGTTCAATGCTGATTTTGTAACCTTGAGACAATAATTGTCTAATTTGAGCTTGTGTATCTAGGGTCAAATGGCTACTGGATGGTTCCTGTTTCTGAAATCCATTAGTTTTTGCTTCTTGAGTTCCACCATTGCTTGAGGGTCGATTAATTGGTGTCGCAGCAGGTGGTACAGATTGAGAATTTCTACCCCGATTGAGTCGATTGTAATCATCAACCAAATGGGAATTTTCCACCCGTTTTTGTTCACCAACAAGGAAGTTACCAGACTCGATTAAGTGAGACAACCTGAAATCTGGCTTTTTAAATTCTGGTGGCCCTTCAAGGCTGTTAACCACACTCAAGGATACCTGCTCAAAGCCTACTTTATGGATGTAGTTGCGGATTTGTTCGTCATAAATGCGCGATCGCAAAGCGCTAAAAAAGTCAATGGACTGATTGACAAAAGTATCAACTAGCTGTTCAACTTCCTTCTGTGACAGTCCATCCTGTTCAAAAATCCCCTTGACAATTCCCACCTTGTCGTCTTTGTCTGGTTCCCAGTAGAATTTCTCCATCCGTCCATCCCGAATTAACGGTGCATAGAGAGTAGAAAAATCATTACCTGTGACAATAATCGGCACACGATGTAAAGGCGTGGAATCATAGCTTCCAGGTAACTGCACATCTGTGGGATTGTCAGCAATATTCATCAGTGTGGCATTCACCAACTGCGTATTCACAGTATATTGAGTACCTTCATCAAAGCGTCCAGCACCCGCATCTAAATCGTTAATCATTAGTACGCACATTTTGCCACGTACCTTGATGAGTTCTGCTGTCTCCCGATAGCGCAGCCGAATCAACCGGGCTGGATCTCCTGCATCAGGACTTTCCAATTCGCCGCCAGAGATGTTAGTCACTTCGATACCCATTTTCTCGAAGACTAATTGACATTGAAATGTTTTGCCTTCTCCTTTGCGCCCGTGAATACCCAAAATCACGGGAACTCGCACGCCAGGAAGCTTTAGAAAGTTTTTAGTGATGTGAACAGCCAGTTTGTCCAGAAAGCGGGGAGCGATGTAGTAACCCATAATAATTATCTTTGCCTAGCACTGCTTAAAGTAATGTTAAGTTTTTTTGGTGATGACTGTTTATTTATTTTTTGGTAGAAAAGGAGCGCTACCTACCATAAACCCTCAAAACGACTGCGATCGCATTTATCGCTGCCAAGCGTAACGCTGCAAATTTCCGGCATACCTATGAATCTGTGTTTAGTGATGAGGTAGGTAAATATTCAAGCGTATCTGGGGCATACAAATATTCAACATACAGTCCGCTATACTGCTCAGAACCCCAAAAGGTTTGAGTCTTTTGATTGGGACTGGTGAGCCAATAAATTAAGACATTGCACCCAGATGTGAACAATGGTTTACTCTCTTAAGTATTGGACAAAAAGCCGTTTCTCTTCTCTTACTGGCAACAGAAATCTCTTGACGGCGGAGGATAAAATGTGGTCAGGGTATCGCTTTTAATTAACTAGGGGTAAAAATTATGAACATCCAACTTCAAGTGGAATATGAGCAATTTATACAAACCCGAATTGCTACAGGTAGATATGAAAATGCTGAAGATGTGATTGTTAAAACACTGAAACTGCTGGAAGAATGGGAGAAGGGTTATCAGGAATGGGAAGAATCAACCCAGAAAAAACTAGCTGCTGGGCTTGCTTCTATCGAACGTGGAGATGTAGTAGATGGTGAAGTGGTGATGGCGCGACTTGAAGAGAAATTACGTCTTGCGCGTGAGACTCAAGGATAATGGAATACTCTATTGCCAAGGAAGCAAGTCAAGATTTAGATGAGATATTAGATTATTTTTTAGTTCGCAATATCAA
>CAZZZY010000857.1:0-3019 GCA_964658545.1 uncultured Acetobacteraceae bacterium
TTAATGAATAGGGGGTAAAACCCCTCAATCCTCAATTCATTACCTCTGATATAGCACAAAATAATACCCCAATTAGGAAATGTAAAAACCTGCCAAAATGGCAACCACATTCTAATTAACCAAGTTAAATTGTACGAAGATAAACGACTTCAAGGGTTTCTTTATCAGGGACTACCACGCAAACAAATTTATTTTGTAAAACACTATCTACTAAGTGATTTACAAAAAACTATCTCTACTAATTATTTGCAGAGTATTTTGATCATCAGATAAATATCAATAATCAGGTTTGGCATTTGCTGCAACAGGAATATTAAAATCTGTATGGACGTTGTTGAACTACGCATTAGCTCCCAAATAATGGGCAACGTTTGTATACATTCCTGTTCACTTCAGTAGCAAATGGCAGAGTGGGAGTTTGAAAGCTAACTGATATGCTTCCTCCCACTCTCTTTTTATCAATCAGTATCCTGTAAAAACTCAATAATCGCTGCATTCAACTCCTCAAAAGCACCAGTTGAGGCATCATGATAGCAGTTAGACAAAATTTTTAATTTAGAATTGGGGATATGCTGATGTAATTTTTCACCATGACTAGCAGGAAACCAACTATCTTGATCGCCCCACAAAACTAGTGTAGGACACTTAATGGCACTCAGGTTATTTTGAATTTGGGTGAGCATATTTGGCTTATTTGCTTGCCAATTCTCAATTTCTCGCGCTGCTATTTGTAATTCTTCGGTGACTTTGGCAATCGTACCAGGAAATTCAATAAACGGGTAAGTTATCCAATAGACATCTTCCCTTGTCAAAATTGATGGATCAAATAATACCCCACGTCTTTCTATTGCCATAATTTCTCTCAATAGAGGTGCAAACAAATATGCCAGACGTAAAGAGTCTATTGTTTGCATTATTTCTAAGGGCGTTTGGGCAAGTAAGCACATAGCCCAATGGGGTAGATGTTTGGTAAAAACAGGTACGTTGACAACTACAAGCTGTCCGATTAACTGCGGATTTTCTTGAGCAAGGGCAAGGGCAACTAATCCCCCCAGTGATTCAGCTACAATCACTGCCGGTTCATCACATAATGCCTGAATAATTCTTTTAAACTCAATAACTTGATGACCATTGTCTTCTCTACGAAAAAACGGTTTTTCTGAAAAACCAAAACCTTTGGCATCAAAACAAATTACTCGAAAATGTTTAGATAATGCTGCTACACTATAACGCCAATTATAGCTCCAACTACCCATGCCATGTAATAAAATTAGCGGTTTACCTCTACCTTTTTCGCCATAAGCAATTTGTACAGGATACCCTTTAGCATCAGTAATAATTAGATTTTGCCGCCCTTTAGGGAAGGTGGCTTGCCACCAATCTTTCATTCCTTTATCAATAAATAATTTAACCGCCTGTTAAAGCATTCCACAGGGTTCTAATTAGTATCACCGGTAATGCTACTAAAATAATGGATACCAGCAACAATCCAGTCAAAAGGGCAATGATAAACCATCTGTCTGCACTCCTTTGCTGGCTAGGAAACTTTAAGTATTCTTCCAATAGCTTGATATTGTAACTGTTAGCTGTCCAGGCAAAATCAAAAAAGTCACCCAAAACTGGGACAGACCCTACCAAGCCATCAACAATCACATTGAAAACCATTTTGCCTAAAGTGGCTCTAGATACACCCAGCCGCGCTGCTTCTAGAATAATGTAGCTAGAAAACATGACTCCCAAAAAATCACCACCAATAGGTATTAGTCCTATAATTGGATCTAGACCAATACCAATCTTTGTCCCAGGAATAGTAGTAACATTATCCAGCAGCCGACTTAATTGACGCAGGCGCTTCAAGGTGGGTGCTTTGGTATCAGGTTCAATCATCGAAAATCCAGGATGAGAATATGGCATGAAGGCGATCGCTTATTTATATGAAATCGTTAGATATTATACTCACATACTGAGATTTGTCACAAGTTTTCTCAGGGATTTGCTAATTAATATTTTTCGTTAGATTGCGACTGCCCTCTGAAGCGCATATCTTCACCGACTGTCACGTTCAACTGATCGCCGATTAACAGGACAGCAGCGCTCATTGATAGCCAGAGCATTAAAATTATCACGGCTCCTACTGCACCATATACTTTATTATAATTCCCAAAATTCGCTACATAAAGCCGAAATAGGGCAGATAATATTGCCCAAAAAACAGCTGCTAAAATTGCTCCAGGCATCATTGGCGTGCCTGGGTTCCACGCGCTTGGACCATAGCGATAGACAAAGCTAAAGGCAACAGCAACAATACTTAAAGCTAAAGGCCAGCGTAACAGATGCCAAAGATGCAATAAGAAGATCAAGGAACTATTTTCGCGCACTACTATTCCCAAAAGCCAGTCGCTGGTAAATACTAAGAAAGAAGCCAGTACTAAAAGCAACATAGTCCCGACTGTTAATCCTAGAGAGACGAGCTTGGCTTTCCAAAAGGGGCGCATCTTTTCTGGAGCAATTTGATGGATTTGGTCGAGGGCTGTCATCGCGGTACTCACCGCCCCAGAAGCAGTCCAAATTGCTAATGCAAAGCTCAGAGAAAATAAACCGCTATTTTTGGAGTTGGTAATTTCTGTGGTAGCAAAATCACGGATCAGAATTAAGGCTTCGTCAGGTAAGATTTGACTGAGTTGAAGCGCTAGTTCTTTAAAGGTGGCTTGCAAAGATTCCGCCAATAAGCCGATGGCTGTGATCAGAGCAAGAATTGCTGGAAACAGCGATAACATGGCATTGAAGGCGATTTCCGACGCAAGTCCCAAAAGTCGTCTTTCGATTGTACTCGCAAAAGTTTTTTTGAGCGTGCGCCAATTAAGGTGGCCAAAGAAGCGAAAAAAACGAGGCTTTAGCATAATTTAGAGTTAAAACTGGTTAGGTTTATTAACTACTGTGCCAAATTTGGTGTAGCGACCGCATTTATCTTTTTACCGCAAGGATACTGAGTAGGGAGATGGGGGAGGTGGGGTGATGA
>CAZZZY010000858.1:0-3012 GCA_964658545.1 uncultured Acetobacteraceae bacterium
AATTGGAATGGCCAATGGTGTCTCTTGATGCTCCACAGTCATTAGGTCAGACTCCCAAAACAAAGCATCCCCAATTTCTACTGGTGTTACTCCTGTAATTTCATTGATAATGAACGAAACTAAACCAATCCTTTTTTCTGAAGCATTCGCTGTGTAAGCCACATTACACAAGATGTAACGAGTAATTTCTGGTTTAGCATCTAAAAAACGAATTAAGCCATTTTGAGGGGCGAGTCTCTCCAATAAAATTTTCTCAAAGCCTGTGTTTTTCAGATGTCCATCGATTTTAACACCCAACGCACTAATAAGTCCTTTAACAGCTAATAGTTCAGATAGCTTATTTAAGACTTCTGAATGATAGGTGACAAAAACACTTTTGGGTACATCAGCAATAGTTGTAAAAGTAACTTCTTCGGGGAGCGAAAGCAGCGATGCTATATTTTCAGTCAACAACACATTTAAAATGTGTTCTCCAGCAGGTTCTGCTATTCCATCATGCAGAGAAACAATTTTTTCTAAGGTAGCAATAATTGGGTCTGATAACATATTTATTCAAATCAATCTCTCAAGCTTCAAAATCTTCGCCAAAAATCTGTTCATCCAGTTCTTGAATTTGCTGATACTGGTTTTTGGCTTTCAACAAATTATCTGCCAATTGCTCGAAGGCTGTATCTAATTCGGGCTTGACTTGATGCTTGAGCCAGATATCCATGACAATTTCACTAAAGTCAAATTCATCATCTACGTTCCCCAAAATTGTTTCAATCTCTCCGACCACTAGTTCAAACATATTAATTTTGTCATGCAAGATCCGCAGAATATACTCTTCGATACTGCCTTTTAGACAAAAGTTAAAAATAAAAACATCCTGGGTTTGTCCAATGCGGTGAATACGACCAATGCGCTGTTCTATTTTCATTGGGTTCCAGGGGAGGTCATAATTAACGATCGCGTTCGCAAACTGGATGTTACGTCCCTCTCCGCCTGTTTCCGATGCTAAGAGTACAGAAACATTATCCCGAAATGCAGCGATCGCCTCATCTTTTTGTTTAAGGGACATCCCACCAGTAAATTCTGCAAAGGGTATATTTGCAGCTTGCAGAGTTTGAGCTAAATAAGTGCTAGTTGCTGTATGGGTTGTGAAGACCAAGGTTTTCTGGGAAGATTTTGAGAGCATTTCTACCAATACTTTTGCTTTCTCGACCTGCTTCACCTGGGCTGCTCGTCTTGCTAAAGACTTCAGTTCTTCATCAGGTAGGCGTTTGGTCAGTTGCTTGAGGGAGTCAGCCAAAGCACCAGGGGATGAACCAGCACGCATTAGCAAATTGGTACGGGAGAGTCTGTCTAGCTTCTCCTCTGAAGAACGTAGATACTCGCTCAAATCCTGGTAAAGTTTCTCCTCGCCTGCTGCTGGGGTAACGGTAATTGTGGTGGCGAAGCGTTTGGGCAGTTTGACATCTACTAGGGCGCGGGTATTTCGTACCATGACTTCCCGCATTAAAGAGCGCAACTTTTCGGGATTTTTCGGGACTCGTCCATTTCTGGAATCGACGTATTCTTTTTTAAAAGCGGCTTCTGTTTGTAGCAGTCCCGGTTTGAGGAGGGTCAGCAGATTAAACAGTTCAATCAGGGAGTTCTGCACTGGCGTAGCAGTGAGCATGAGGATAAACCGCTTATTGAGGGCGTTGACCAGTTTCCAGTTTAGGGTAGTGCGATTTTTCAGGTGGTGGGCTTCATCAACAACTACCAAGTCCCAAGTGCGACTGGTGACGTGTGGATAATGTTTAGCAGACTTAGCCGTGTTTAATGAAGCGATAATTCGCGGATTATTCGTCCAAAATTCGTCTATCGGTTGTTGCGGGTCACGGTTATCTGTGGTGATAGTAGAAATATTAAATTTGTCACTTAACTCTGATTGCCACTGGGAAACTAGGGATGCGGGAGTTAACACCAGCATGGACTGTACCATACCCCTTGCTAAGTACTCGGCTATGATTAGTCCCGCCTCAATGGTTTTGCCCAATCCGACTTCATCGGCTAGTAATGCGCGTCCACCCAGTTGTCTAAGTACTTTTCGGGCTGTTTCAATCTGATACCAATATTTGTCAATAGCAGTTAGTGTGGGCAGGCAAATTAGCTGATCATAGTCTGCCATTACCGAGAGGTTAAACAGGTCTAAACGCGCTTCGTAGAAGTTAATCGGGTCGTATTTAGCTGCTTTTAGAGCTGACAAGGCAGTGTCAGAATTGAATTTAAATGTATAGTTTGTCTCCATGATGCACCCCTACCAGCTACTTTTGACCACACCGCGCACGTACTTTTGAAACCGTTTTCAAACGTGGGTTCCATAAAAGCCTTCTGAATACCCTAAGTCTCAATCATCATAAGGTTGCGGGTCGAGAATCTCTATATCTCCAGGCGATACTTGCCTAACTCCACCAGTTGGATATAAGTCTGAAGAATTGAGAATTTCCACAATTATTTTAGAACCCTTACTACCCAATTGATATCCACCAAAAACTGCAAATTCACCTGTACTTTTGATTCGGAAAATTAACTTGTAAACTTGTCCTGAAGGGTTAACAGCTTTGTACTCTTCACCTAACATCTGTTTCTCCTGATTCAAAAGATTTTTCAGTAATCTTGCAGCCTGTTCATTACCTTTTGGTAGAAATTTGGGCAACCAGTATGAAGCCTTGGCTACTTGCTGAGGCTGTTGTGATAATTTGTTAGATAGGATGGCTATGACGCGCCGGAAGCCAATACGCGGGAGTAAATACTTTAGCCAAAGTTCTATTTCACTTGCATTTGCTTTCTCTAGTCCTCGCTCTAGAAGAAGCTCAAAGTGTTTTTTGTTCTTCAGTACGGCATTAGCCAACTTTAAACCAATGACAGAATCCCGATCTAAAAGGGCGTTTATCTCATCGAACTGAACTGATTCCGGTAAACTCATCAGCCTCCGTTGTAAAGCCTTATGGTCTTCAAAATCTTTATCAGTAATAAATCGGCTAG
>CAZZZY010000859.1:0-3003 GCA_964658545.1 uncultured Acetobacteraceae bacterium
AAATTTGAGGTTGTTTGTAATTGATTATTTTGTTGGTGTAATAATTTTCTACTAGTGAGTTCTACATTGCTTACTGTTTCTAATAATTGTTGTTTTAATTCTTGATTAGTAGTATGACGAATATTATTTAAATAAATATCTACGACTAATGAAGCTTTCCCAATATTTATTAGTTGACCGTGTTCTATAAAAGCGCATCGCTGGCAAAGACTCTTAACCGAACCTATATCATGACTAACAAAAAGTACTGTAACTCCCGAATCCATCATTTGACGCATTCGTGCCATACACTTTGCCTGAAAGAACATATCTCCTACAGCCAAAGCTTCATCTACGATTAAAATATCAGGGTAAATATGAATTGCTGAAGCAAAAGCCAGTCGTACATACATACCACTGGAATATGTCTTAACTGACTGATCGATAAAATCTCCAATATCAGCAAAAGCAGCAATCTGATCGAAGCGCTCATCCACTTCTTGTCTAGAAAGGCCCATGATTGCGCCATTCATATAGACGTTTTCTCTACCTGTAAATTCTGGGTTAAAACCAGCACCCAACTCTAGCAGAGCTGCAACCCTGCCATTAACTTGCAGTTCTCCACTTGTTGGGGTCAAAGTTCGGCAAATCAGTTGTAGAAGTGTGGACTTACCTGCTCCATTGCGTCCGATGATACCCATAGTCTCACCTTTAATTACCTCAAATGAGACATCCCGTAATGCCCAAAACTCTTGAGCATAGGTTTTTCCTGGTAACAGCAGTTCTTTAAGCCGGTCAACTGGACGAGCATACCTCTTGTAACACTTGGAGACATTATTTAGGGTAATTGCAATGTTTTGTCCCATTCTGTTGCTGTCAATCCTCAAAACTCCTAGACTATATAGCGGTTTCCGACCTAGTGAGGTACATTTTCAAAGCTACTAACCTTGGTAAATAACATTTGGGTGTACCTCAGTTGCTTAGGAAACGCTATAAGCCAAGGTTGATTAATTTGTCGTATTCACAATACATCGGCAAAGGCCGGACGCAACCGCTTATATACTGAAAACCCGAAACAAAAAACGATTGCAGCGATCGCACAAGCAACTCCCCATTCACCCCAATGTTCAACCTCCCCAACTAAAACTATGTCACGATAAACTTCTGCGATCGCAGCTATTGGATTTAACCAGAATACCAAACTCCGCCATTGCTCTGGAATTGCTGATGCTGGATAGACAAGGGGTGTGGCATAAAACCAGATATTTAAAATCACTCCTAAAGTCTGGGGTATATCTCGCAAAAATACCGTTAGTCCTGCTGCTAAATAGCCCAACCCTGCTGTTAGCAATAGCTGCGTTAACCAGACCAAGGGCAATAGCGCCAAAGTACTATGTAAAGTATGACTATTTACCGCCACGAAAAAAATCAATGCCATTAAACCAAAGGAACTCTCAATAAATGTTGATAAAACTGGCACTAGAGGTAACAAAGCTAAAGGAAACACCACCTTCTTGACTAAATTTGGTTGTCCTAGTACCGAATTAGCAGACTGCATTAGACCACCCGTAAAAGCAATCCAAGGAAGTAACCCTGCAAATAACCACAAACCAAAGGTGAAATCATTTGCTGGTAAACCTTTGAGGGTAGTCAGCTTCACCTTCAGTACGGTAGAAAACACATAAGTATAAATCAGTAATTGTGATAACTGATTTAATAAAGGCCACAAGTTACCCAAAACAGAACCCTTGTAACGTGCCTCTAAATCCCGGCGTACTAGAGTTCTTAGTAAGTCGAAATTTACCCACAACTTTTCGTTTATGGGTAAGATGCGCCTCCATCTCCCTACCTTACGTACAACTCCCCGCATTGTCGGCAACAATTTCTGCTTCCTCACTTACTACTCACTATCCACTCACCTAATTGCTCTCACTGAAGCCTATTATTTTATGAAAGTTCCTTTTACAGGGACTTTCATAAATATAAAAAATATCTAACAACTTCTTGTGAAGTGGATGTCTCACCCGCCTTTGGCTAGCCGTAGGCAGGATGCCCACCTCATAAGATTGGATAATTTATTTGTTGGAAATCTCTTCAGTGCTTTTAGAATCTATCATCACGAGAAAATTTTATCCAAATTATCTTGGCGATTATACAATAAATAGGATATTGTCAATTGTATTTTTACTACAAATATAACGTCTGTTTGTCAGGCTCCTTCTTTGTCGAGGATGCGAGTTTTTGCTTAACTCAAGTTATCTGGATCAATTCCCTGCGATCGCAAATATTCTGCCAGTTTATCAGCCCGTTGGCGTTCTTGGCTTGCCCGTTGGCGTTCTTGTTGTAATTGTTCAGCCAGTTCAGTCGGTGTGAGTAATTTCTCCCCCGTATCTAGACGATAAAATCCCAAGACTTCCCCCTCCACCGCCACTCTTAATCCTAACGGTTGAGATATACCATCGGTAATTAACTGGTAAGTTTCATCCTCTAACCTATATCCCCTTAACTTTTCTTCAATCCATTCCCCCTTCGGGTCAAATAACCAATATTCTAAAATCCCTAATTGTTCATAGAGATTTTTCTTTTGCTCTTGGTCTTGTTTTTGAGTTCCTTGAGAAGTCATTTCAAATACCACCTGGGGAACTTGACCTTCCTCCCAAACTTTATAACTATCCCGACCTCCTGGTGGCACATCAAAAATTACCATCACATCTGGTGCAACTCTTAATTTGGGAAAACCTTGAGCATAATAGAGAAATTGGTCTGCTAAAACTGTGGCTTGTCTACCTGCTAGGTATTGTTTAATTACTTCTAGTGTGGTGAGAATTGCGTAGAGATGTAGGTATGATTCTGCCAATGGTTCACCGTCGGAACTGGGATATTCGATGTTGGGATTGACTATTTTGATGGTTGTAGTCATGACTACCTTTTACTATGGTAGGTTGTTTGGATCAATTCCTTGCGATCGCAAATATTCTGCCAACCGCTCTGCCCGTTCATGCTCTTGTTCAGCGCGTTGGCGCT
>CAZZZY010000860.1:0-3002 GCA_964658545.1 uncultured Acetobacteraceae bacterium
GCGCGGGTCTATTTACCATCAAAGAATGATTCATAAAAATCTGAAACGACGTATTTACGTTGACACACAACATGATTATTTTGTACAGTGCGTAAGTCCTAATAAATTAATCTTCTATAGTCGAGGTCTAGAATAAATATAATGCTCAAATCCTAAGTTTATTATTTTATTCCATTGCTAGAAGAGCGATCGCGCGTGATAAATTAATACGAACAGTGCAATATATACGATGGACTACGAGTAAAATTTCAGTCCCGGCTAAAGCCATATAGGCAAATAATCCTTTAAAGTTTAAAAATTCATTTTTTTTCGAGGAATTCATCAACTGTAATTCCTGCCTGTCGAATCAAACTTCTAAGTAAACCAGGTGCTAATTCCCGATGATTAGGAATTGATAAAGTTGGTTTTGATTCACACCAAAGTATTATATGGCTTCCTGTTTGGTGATCTAATACATAACCAAATTTTTCAAAAATCTTGACAGCTTCCTTACCGGAGATATTTGATAAACGTCCCATTTATACTACAACTTCCCCGATAAAGACTTGCGATTCTTTAACAATATAAGGTTTGCCATGTTTAGCTTGAACATGGAGATATCCGGCAATGGCATCTTTAATATTTTCAACTGCCTCATCTAGTGTTTTGCCTTGACTCACACAGCCTGGAAGTTCAGGAACCTCAGCAACATAGCCTTTATATTCTGAATCAAAAGTAAAAATTACTTGAAATTTCATAATAAATTAATCTTGGATAGTTGAGGTCTAGAATAAATATAACGCTCAAATCCTAAGTTTGTTACTTCATGCCAATTGATTGAGATAAAACTTCTTTATAGTTTGTTGATAAATTTTCTTCCACAGAACAACAACCAATTAATCCAATTTCATCAAACTTTTCATAGAAATTTTTTTCCTGACTGTGATTTCCTGATTCTGGTTGTGGATAACGCTTTTTGAGTAACTGAATAAAATCAAGTAGTAAGATTTGAGCTTCTTCTGGTAAAGTATCAATATCTCTAGATATCTCTTCAAATTTAATTACCATAATTAACTGCTAAGATGGAAAAAAATTTTCAGTATGACTTTATTATAGACTGCTTTTAAACCGATCGCGGCTGATAAATTTGTAATTTATAAAGGCATACAGCTAAATAATATTTTAAATTTTAAAACTGCTATATATGAATAAAACCTCCGATCGCAGGTTTCAAGAGCACTATATCTTGCAATCTTTTAATTACATGATAGCTTTTGATGCAAAATGGGTAGATTAAGTATGTAGCGTTATATTTTTTAAATAAGTCAATTTTGTGCTGTAATTTACCGTGATTGTTAGTGAGTTGTTTTATTTAAACTAACCTATGGTCAATATTGCATTTTTCATGCAATAAATTTGCTACCATATTTCGTCGCCCATCAAATTTTACTTAATACATTAAGATGCTGGTGTAACTTATATGAAAAAAGCATTTATTCTGGTAGGACATAGTAACTGGGGAAAATCTAGAACTCTCAAATGTCTTACAGGAAATAGCAGATATGTCAAAAAGATACCAATTGCTGGAATAACATTCTTCATCAGAAGAATGTCGAATGATGATGACGGACAGAGCTTGCTTGACTTTGTAAGTAAAATTGACCAGCCAAATATTATCATGACGCTTTGTCCTAATTTTCAAGAAAACGAAAAGACAATTGATATTCTTAGCACGCTAACAAGTAATAATTATTATTTGTTCTTTTTTGTACTTAAGTATAAATATGATCAATCTCAAAAAATATCACAGGAAGAAATTGAAGAATTAAAAAATTATAGTGATAGTAATTTTATAGAAATATTTAACGATAAAAATAGTCCAGATTATTTAAGGGCAAACGAATTTCGGAGATTTATAGAAAAACACTTACCTTAATAAATGTGATTTTATTTTTAGCAAGAATACTAAGGATTTAAAATATGTCCTCATTTGGTATATCCAAATTGGGGCTATATTTTTATTCGATTGTACCAAAAACTACTTATTTATCATTGAATAGTTGAATTAAAATGCTTCAATCGAATATAAATTTTAGGATTTATATCGAATTCTGGTACAACTTTTCCTGAGTGAGTAATCATTTCTACTTGTCCATAATGATTCAAACGAAGAGAATAATCACCTCTACATTTAGACAATTGTTGCCGTGTTAATTCCAAACCCTTCGAGAAGCCATATCTTTTGAAAAATTCAACAGATCGTCTGGAACAACTTGGATGAAATAAGCATATTCTGCAAAGTAGTTTTCGTCCAAAAATTTGATATAATTTGATACTGAGGATTGCCAAATTCTTAAGAATAAAATCAATCATTGAATTACTGTTTAAATTCTAACTGCTGTTCCCCAAGCAAATACCTCGAATACTTGTTGAGGTATAAAGCCAGGCTTTACTGCTACACGATTTTGAAAGTTCACAAAAATTAATCCATTCGCACCTTTTGCTACCGCACTTTCTGTAAGTCGTTTAAGTGCCATTTGATATGTCTTTTCAACACCAACTCCGCCAGTACATCCCTCAGCATTACTTGCAAATCCTACTACCAACCCAAGTGTTTGATATTGCTCAGATATACTACCAGAACTTATAATCATACTTTACCTCTGTCATGGAAATGATATTTACATTATTTGGTGGCATAGTTTTTACGCTAACCCACCCTACAAAATTACTTCTAATTCAAACTTGGCTTTTTATTCGTTCCAGCATCGCTTTCATCTATAGATTAATTTACTCTAATGATGATTAAAAAAATAACCGTAGATGCACGTATAGACGCTAACTTATCTGCGTTCATCTGCGGTTAAAAATTCAAGCTTAAATCTTAATGCACTAACCCGATCGCACTTTTCCTCAAGTCTCCACATTCCCCACGCTTCCAGATAAAAATATCACCCTTCGTCCTACCTACAAAAATCAAGTTTTGCGACTTGTAAACTAAGTTTCTGACTCCTAAACCAGCT
>CAZZZY010000861.1:0-3002 GCA_964658545.1 uncultured Acetobacteraceae bacterium
CCCCAGAGCGATCGCACAAGTTTATCTATCAATTCCGAGCCAAATATCTGCGCGGCAAATTTATTACCTGGATCACGTTCCGCACTGATTCGGCGGAGTGCCAAATCACGAGCAGCTAGAGCGGTCAGTGCATCTTTTGGTACAGGTTCAGCTGCATCTACCCAAGTTAGCCAGCGATCAAGTGTTTCGTGTGCAAGTGTGCGAGTTAATTCGAGGGTTTCAAAAGTAGGTGCGCCTGTATAGCACAAGCTAACAGGCGATTGAAATAGACGAATATACGTACTTTTGCTGGTAAATACCTTGAGCCGTGAATCTTCCTGTAATTTTAAGAATGTTTGATTAACTGGCTCATAATAGCGATCGAGATATGCCAAATCGGTTAAAAGCTCAGTTCGGGGAATGTAATCTATATAAAAGAAAATATTTGGAAGTGTACCAAACTCAAAGGCCAGATGAGGAACCTGAATATGCGACTTCAGCCAAGTGGTAAGACGCATAGTGCTAAAGTTGGATTTTTGGGCGTTTCCTAACCACGAATGCACTAGCCAGTCAATTTCTTCGCCGGAAAAAGCGGTTAGCGAACCCTTCATGTTGCCATCGAGACTGCTGTATTGCTGTAAATTTTCTACAGAAGGGTCTGGATGTAACTGAAAACGAGCCTCTAGTTTTTGACGGAGTTCTTTTGTAATCTCCCACAACCGCTCAAATACAGCTTTCTTGTCTAGATCAGTTGGTTGCTGAGTCATGGTTTGAGTTTGTTAGTCTACCAAGGCTTATGTTAACCTGAGTTCGGGATCAGGAAAGGGATAGGTAGTAAGACACGAACAGAAAAGTGGTCGTGGGTTCGTTATACAACTGAAATTGGGATGCTGGGCGTGCAGTGGGAAAAATTGCGATCGTCTGTTACTGGATTTGTCGGTCTTAGTAAATAAACAGCACCACCACCCATTAATACAATTAAAATAATTAAGGACTATTTGAATGAGACGATAGCTATCGAGTTGGGATCTTCTTTAGCAACAGAGAATCAGACCAAATTGTCAGTACAGTCGCTCAAAGAAATACTAAAGAAGAAGTTATGCAAACGTCAATATTTTGCTGTCTTGTGGGAAGTGTGAAAGATGGCTACTTATGCAGTAATGATACAAAAATTAAGGTAAAGGGCAATTCGGAATCCGGGGATGGAATCTGGCAATTTATCCCCGTTACAGACTCAAATGGTGTCGTAATGGGCGCATCCGATGTTTTCAGAATAGAAGAAATTCAAGCGTCGATTTGCATCGGTAGAGTAGCCCAATTCAGTAAACACGGCACTGCTCTAATAAAAGTTTCCGAGCGTTGCAAAGTGACATTGCACAGTTCGCGGCGGTTGCAGACTGGAATTATTTATAGGTTTGAGCTGGAATTTAGAGACGGTGGCTTACATATAATATCTGATCAGAGTGAAAATATCATCGAATTAGCACCAGAACTTCTTGCATCTCAACAACCAAATAATCGCAAAAGCCTGGATCAAAATTGGGCAGCAAGATTAGAGCCACAGATTTATGAACATTACCCTGGAATTCAACTCAAAGCAGCTATCCTGAGAAAGGGAATTGTTGAGTGGGAAGGGATGGTCGATAATCGCAAAATTAGAGTCCAGGGAGAATCTGGCTCAACTGCATTAACCTTCCATGAGTTCACTCCAAAAATCAATTGTCTTGTAGAAACGCATCCAGATATCTTACGAGTAACTCCCCTTGGTGCAGCCCGTTCAATTGGTGCATCTTGTTTGAGAGTAGAGATTGGCAATTATGAGATAGTTCTGGATGCCGGAACCAGACCCAAAGGTAGCAATCCATTACCTGCGTTTGAGCATCTAGAAAACCCAAACCTAATCCTGATCACTCACGCTCACCAAGATCATATCGGCGCACTGCCAGTGCTGCACTCAATGTTTCCCACAGCCGCAATTTGCTGCACTCCTGGCACACGGGAAATTGCACGGGTAATGTTGTCGGATTGTTTGAAAGTGCAACAAAATAATGAGGATTATGAACCGTTATTTGATGAAACTGAACTCCAACAAACCCTATTCCAGTTAGACACGCAACCGATTGGCGCAGAATTTGAACCATTGCCGGGACTGAAAGTTCGGTTTATTAATGCCGGACATATTGTGGGAGCCGCCTGCATCCATCTGCAACTAGGTAATAAAAGCTTGCTGTACACTGGGGATTACAACTTAGCCAACAGCCGCACAACTGAAGGATTAAAACTCACAGACTTACCCCAGGCGGATATGTTAATCACAGAGGCTACCTATGGAGCCAGCGTCCACTCCAAACGGAACGAACAAGAGTCAGAACTTGTTGCAAACATAACTCAAGTTGTACAACGTGGTGGTAGTGTTTTAATCCCAGCTTTCGCCCTTGGTCGCGCCCAAGAGATAATCCTCGCCCTGAAAACTAGCTCGACATTTCCCGATAACATACCTATTTACATTGATGGGTTAGTCCGGGCTGTAACAGATGTGTTCGCTGATAATCTTCAATTCCTGCCCAGGTCAGTACGAAACCTCGCCAACGCTAGTCGCACAGAGCCATTTGCTGACAATATCAAAGTAATCCCCATTAGTGATCCCTCATCTCGACCCCTGGCGATGGCAAAACCCAGTGTAATTATTGCATCAAGTGGAATGCTCACTGGCGGGCCATCAGTCTATTATGCCCAAGGGCTTCTAGAGCGAGAGAACGCGGCGATCTTCTTTAGCGGGTATACGGATGAAGAATCCCCAGGACGCTTGCTGCAAGAAATGAAAACTGGTGAGGTGGTTACAATTGACGAGAAAGATTACACAGTTAAAGCTACAGTCAAGAAATTTAATCTCTCAGCCCACACCGATCGCGCCGGGATTGGTTCGGTAATTGCAAAAGTTAAACCACGGCATTTAGTTCTGATTCACGGGAGTAAAGATGCGCTGCACGACCTTGCTCGAAGTGATTTGCAAAAACATTATA
>CAZZZY010000862.1:0-3002 GCA_964658545.1 uncultured Acetobacteraceae bacterium
ACAAACTTCACAGGCTACCCCATAGTTGCGGTCTACGGCTTGACGTAAAAATTCAAGCATCTGTTTGAGGGTAAATAGATGAGAGAAAACTTGTCTGGAACATTTTTTAAGACTTTAGTAGTGTTTTCAATGCTGTCTCTTTGAGTGGCTGCTCGAATTAAAATTTCAAATATATTTTGTTGTTCGCAATTACCTTGAGTTTTAATTGGAACATTTTCTGCTAAACAGTTAACCACTTCTTTTAACGTTTGATTATCGGTTAAAACCGGGGTAGTTGCAGTCATAGCCAAACGAATTAATCCTTTAAGTTAAAAATTTTACTTCTTCACCTCAATACTTTACAAAAATTCCAAGACACAGCGCCAGAAGATTGTTCTGGTGCGGGAACTACCCTTACCTTTTTCTCCAATTTATTAGTTTTACTTATGTAATATCTCTAAACGAATTTTCCCAAAACCGTATCAAAAAGTACAGTTTTTCAGACAATAATCAGGTTTCCAAGTATCCATCACTGAGCGATCGCAGAACTTTTCGGTCTACTGATTGTCGCCCCTACCCAGCAGGGATTCAATGAAATGGCAGCAGGGCTTTATGATGCTGACCTGGGAGGTGGACTATTTAAAAAACGCATAGCAAAACCAGGGAAAGGTAAGAGTGGTGGATTTCGGACACTAGTTGCTACTAATAATGAAGATCGTTGGTTTTTTATTTTTGGCTTTTCAAAAAAAGAACGCAGCAACATTGACTCATATGAAGAAGAAGCTCTGAAAATGTTATCCAAGCAATTACTTGCTTATACACATGATGAGCTTGAGCAGGCAAAAAATAGTAATGCGTTAATAGAGGTGATTTGTGATGCGTCAGAAAAAATCAGCGATTCTTGAAGCAGTTCATGAGACAGCAAAAGACCTACACAAAGCTGGGCTAATGAATCAAACTACATTGCGCGAATTTGAACACCTATGTCTACCTCCTATTGAGCCTCTAAAACCATTACAAATTAAAGAAATACGGGAATCATCTCAAGTCAGTCAAGCTGTTTTTGCACGTATTTTGAATATAAGTCCTTCAACAGTTCAAAAATGGGAAATAGGACAAAAGCGGCCTAGTGGAGCATCTCTTAAGCTACTGCACTTGGTAAAAAATCGTGGGTTAAACAGTGTGCTGTATTAAAATTTTTGGCTCGGAAAACTTACTTACGGGTTATTCCTCTAATTTAACTTGTAAATGATTGGACTAAAACACAGTAGTAAGAAGCAAGCGATCGCAACTATAAGCAAGAGCGGTCGCAGTCTACCTAATCGCGTTTCTATCCAAGCTATAGTGACAGCGCATTTATTTGTCTCTTCATCTCTCTCATAAAACTTACTTTTTAATAATTCTGCTGGGTCAACAGCACTTCCTCTTGTTCTTGCCGTTAACTCACATACGCATATAGCAGTGCATATTGCTGCCAGTAGACAGGAAATAATTTTAAGGAGTAAACACCATATTTCCGGCTCTTGAAAAAATAAATTCTTAAAAGGCTGACTATGTAAGCTTTCTGTAAATCTTAGCGTTAAGCCACTAAAGCCTAGTAGTGCGCTTAACTTTGTATCTAACCTTATAATACTGTCTTTTTGCTCTTTAAGTAGATACAGCGTATGTTGATATATTAAATCAGCGTTTTTCGAGGTATCCAAACTATCCATGTCTCAAAACCAAAATAACAATAATCAAAATCCTGAGCCTAAAAAATCTGAGGAGCCAAACCCTAAACCAAAACCCAATGAAGTCAAGCCCCCTGAAAGCCGTAGACCAGTTACCTACGATTTTTCCGAGAATGGTGACGATGTTATAAAACTTTAATCCATTGGTGGCGCACGGCAGCCCAAAGAGCTATTCATAGATGAATACTGTGAGGAGCTTCTGGGGTTCTTGGTGCGGTTTCTGCCTTCACTTACTTGACTGCACGTCGCCACCAAGCTTTCCACTATGGTAGTGGTAAATATGTCCCTATCGGTGGCGGGTGTCGGCGCAGCTATGGTGAGTGATTGTTACGAGCAAAGAGAAATTGGGAATATTAATAAAAGTAACGCGATGTGCGTAACTTCTGATCACATCATCCCGGAGACACTAAATTATGGACTTTAAAAGTGCTTTCACCAAAAAATCTTCCCTAAGCTCAATCTTCTCGCGTCGTGAAGTGATAGTGAGTGGGGCAGTAGGAGGTGTAGCTGGTGCATTGAGCTTACCTCTGCTTGCCGAAAAATCTGAGGCTCAGTCAGGCTCGGCTAAACGAAATGATGCAACAATTCTCAATAACGCTCTTTACTACGAGCATCAGGCTATTTGGGCTTATAGTTTTGCAGCTGGCAAGTTAACTAATACTGATGTAGGTAAGGCGGTTCTAGCTTTAGCTCTCCGCAACCAAGCAGATCATCAAAAACATCTCGATGTTCTAGCAGCAGCAGTCACCAGTTTGGGAGGAACTCCTAGAAAGGCAGAGTCTAGCTATGATCTTTCGTCTTACATCAAAAAAGGTGAGGGCAATATAGATAGTGATGTCAACATTGCAAAATTGGCTTTAGCTTTGGAAACAGATGCTGCGATCGCTTATACTCTAGAAGCTGCCAAGCTCAAAACGCCAAAATTAGTTACAGTCGGGGCGAGTATAGGTACTACTGAGTCTGCCCATGCTGCGGCTATTCGTGCCACCTTTAAAGCACTTGGAGAGAATATCGAAATTGTCCCAGCAGCTTTTGTGAGTGTAGACAATCGTGATGCTTGGATATTAAAGGTATAAGCTGTTACAAAAAAATCAAGCTGTCTGAGAATCTTCTAGTCTGAAAGTCATTCATAGCTGTCGGTGTCAGGATAAGGGGTACAGCCGGGATATCTGCAATTTGGGACACGTTGTAAATAAATGTTGCTAAAACCAACTCTTCACGCGATTCAGTCTCTCAAACTTGCCCATAAATGACCCTTCTTGGGGATGTTTTCATTTGAATAATCAAGTTCAG
>CAZZZY010000863.1:0-3000 GCA_964658545.1 uncultured Acetobacteraceae bacterium
GTTTTTAAACATGGGTTCCTTCTGCCCTCTGCCTTCGTACTTCTGCCTTCTGAAGGACTGGATACTGAGATTCACCAAGCAACGAATCGCACATTCTGTGCTGGTGTTTCCGGTGTTGCAGGAAAGTAGCGAAAATAAACCACGCCCTTTGGCACTGGCATCCGCAGTCTATAAATTAATTCACCATAATCTCGGTCAAAAGTCAAGATAATTCTTTCTTCACGTACAGCCCGTTCCAAAACTAGCGAATCTTCCGTACCAGGAGCATCTTCGCTACCATAAGCTACATCATAATCAGCATCCCGCAGGCGTAGCACACTCATCACCGGGAAATTTTCATTTGCTAAAAATCGCATCATGCTGACTCAGATAAAAACGGTAGCATATACAAAGATTCATCTCGCATAGACTCAGCAACAAATACAAATACAGCTTGCAAAGATTCTGGTGTTAAAGTTGGATAATTATCTAAAATTTGCTGTATCCTGCAACCGTTAGCCAATAAACCAAGTATAAATTCAACAGATAACCGTGTACCTTTTACCGTTGGTTTACCTAATAATATTTTTTTTTGGTAACACCAAAGCCTCGGAAACCTAACCCCCCTAGCGCCCCTTCCCTACGTTAGCGTAGCGGCACGAAGTGCGGGAATGGGGGTTTCAAAGCCTCTCTCCCTCTGGGGGAGAGGAATGGAAGCGGGGTTATTCTGTAAACTTTACGACTTTTCAAACATCCTCTAACTTGTACTGAGCGAAGTCGAAATATTACAAATTACGAATTATCATGAATTTCTGGCTACCTGCACCGACAGATTTAACTCTATTACCAGATGAGATTCATGTCTGGCGCATAGAACTTGACCAACCAGAACCACAGCTACAAAATTTAGCAGCAACTCTTTCCAGTGACGAAATAGCTCGTGCTGAACGGTTCTATTTTCAAGAACATCGGCAGCGTTTCATTGCTGGTCGTGGTATCCTGCGAACTATATTAGGTCGCTATTTGGGTATTCAGCCCCTACAAGTGCAGTTTAATTATCAACACCGTGGCAAACCAGTATTAGCAGATACATTTGCCGATAGTAGACTGGCGTTTAACTTGTCTCATTCCCAAGGGTTGGGTTTGTGTGCAGTGAATCGTACCCGCCCAATTGGTGTAGACCTAGAATATATTCGCTCGATGTCTGATTTGGAAGCTCTTGCCAAAAGGTTCTTTTTACTGAGAGAATATGAAATGTTGCGATCGCTATCTCCCAACCAACAGCAAGAGGTATTTTTCCGTTACTGGACTTGTAAGGAAGCTTATTTAAAAGCAACTGGAGACGGACTATCCCAGTTAGAGCAAGTTGAAGTGTCGTTGACTCCTACAGAACCAGCCAAGTTACACATATCTGAAGACTGGAGTCTGTTTGAACTAGTACCTGCTAACAATTATGTTGCGGCTGTTGCTGTGGCGAATTCTGGCTGGAATTTAAAGTGTTGGGAATATTAATACTAGTCATTAGTTATTCTTCCCCAATGCCCAATGCCTAATGCCCCATGCCCAATTCCTTCTACTTATCTTCTTGCATATTTCTCACAATTTTTGTCACCAGGTTTCTGGGTACAAATCTGACGCTTTTTGCAAGTATTGTATTGAGTAAACCAGGAATGACAATGGTTTGACCCTTCATTAAGGCACGAAAACCAACTTCAGCTACTGTTCGTGCATCCATCATCCTCTTACCCTTGAGCAACTTAGAGTCAGCCATGCCGGTTCTTTCATGAAAGCCGGATGCGGTTGAACCTGGACAAAGAACTGTCACAGTGACACCTGTACCTTCTAATTCATTAGCGATCGCTTCCGAAAACGATAAGATATAAGCCTTAGTCGCAAAATAAACCGCCATCAAAGGGCCAGGCTGAAAAGCAGCGGCCGAGGCGACGTTTAATATTTTGCCTTCACCTTGCTTTACCATGTGCTTCACGAATAGCTTGGTTAAATGGGTGAGACACACCAAATTTACCTGTAGCATTTCCAGTTCAGTAGCTAGGTCTGTTTCGTGAAATAATCCATAGATACCAAATCCAGCATTATTTACCAGTACATCAACATTAATATCGGCTTTTTGCAACTCCGTGAAAATTTCATCAGGAGCTGCTGATATAGATAAATCCTTAACGATAGTTTTGACAAGATTTCCAAACTCTTCTTGGAATTTAGCTGCAATTTCTACTAGCTTTAGCCCGTTTCTGTCTACTAAGACAAGATTGTAATCATGAGTAGCAAAAAGATAGGCTAATTCGTAGCCAATTCCACCGGCTGCCCCAGTAATAAGAGCAGTTTTTTTGCTCTGACCTTGATGTGTTGTGTTCATGTAAGAATATTGGTGAATTCAACTTGATGAAGCTGCGTTGCATTTACAGTGGTTCTCGTCCTACAATTAAGTACGCGTAATATCTGAACCTACAAGAAATGTCTTAAGTGATTCCCCTTTCAAATGCTTGGTGATCCGTTGGATAGATGTAGCACTGCAAACACAAATTTAGGATTTATGCATCGAATCAGTTGAGCATTAAACAAGTTCGGTTATTTCATACTGCCACCGCTAGCTCTTGGTTACTCACAAAAGCCAGCAGGTAAAATCAAACCTTTATGCCCGACATAACCATTCTATCCTCGATTGCTTCTGTCAAGGGTTGAATACTAAAAATTTACATTATTGAGCATAAAAAAACAGGGCAATTATCTTGCCTCTGTTGATATATCAGTTGTTGCTGGCATCGGAAATCTTAGCTATTCAGTAGTACTGAGTTTTAAAAAACATGGACTAAACAAAATTTTTGTAGTGTTACGGCTTCCGTAACGCACCAAAAGTATCCGGGATAGTACGTTATGTTCCAATACGGTTCAGTTAAGCAATTTTTTCTTCTCTTTTTTCTCTTTCTTCTCTCTGTGTCGCGCCAGTTGCTTCAAGTCGGGGAACCGCAAGGGCGCACTGGCTTCTCTGCGCCTCTGCGG
>CAZZZY010000864.1:0-3000 GCA_964658545.1 uncultured Acetobacteraceae bacterium
GTGAGTTTCAAGTCTGCTGGAGAATTGGGTTGCAGCCACTCGGTGCTAGTAACTTGAGTAATTGGTTGCACTGTACCAACAATCTGACTAGGGTGAGTAGAGGATATTTGCGAATTCGCACCCTCACCATTGAGTCTTGCCAACAGACCTTGAATATAGGCAAGATTATCTTTTGTAATTTTTGGTTGCGTCTTTAACCAAGAATTAGTATGTTCTTCTCCTCGCTGAACTGCTAAAATCAAAGCGAACCAAGCTTGCACATCTAGTCTATTTGGGTTTACACGTAACGCCAAAGCAGTGCGATTCCACAAACGGTTTTTATCAGCTTTGAGTAGGGTAGCAATTTCTTGGGGATTTTGTGGCGACGCTTCAAACACCTGTAAAGCTTTCCCCCAGCGACCATCAATCAAATCTGCTAACACTTCTTGACTAGGACTTGCCCAATTTTTATCGGCTTGGATTTTAGTAAATTGGGAATGCAAACGAATCAAATCCATTTGCGCTTGCGCCGCCTCTGGAAAAACTCCTTTATGCTGTTTCTTGATGAATTTCAACCATTCAAAAGCTGGTGTCCATAGTCCGCTACGGGCAATTGCTAGGGCATTTTGATATGCAGAATCTTTGAAGGCTGGTGATTTGAGGGTAATTGCCTCCAATTCAATTGGTTTGAGGAATAATTTGAGAGGCTTGACTTGGTAAACCTGTAAATGCGGTTCTAAACCTATAGTTTGATCAATAACTAACTCTTTTGTAGCATCACCAGTTACCTGTTGCCATTTGGGTAATTGTCCGTTGGGACTTGTCCAAAACAACATTTGTAGTAAATTAGTGCGTTCTGGATTGTAGTATATGATGTTACCGTAGGCGATGGTAGCAGTTCCTTGCTCGCGTTTACCCCGCAAATTAAACCAAACCCCTGGTGATGGTGTTCCACTATCAAAACGTTGCACTTCAGTTAAAGGTAGGGGAATGCTGATATCCTGGGGTTCTGATGTCCCATCAAGTGAGGAGGAAATCACCAAGGGTTCTTCTGGCCCAGTGACGGATAATTGAGTCGTTAGATAGTAGTAGTTTTCTGACTGAGATTTAAACTCTAACTCTTTTGATAGCTCGTAAACCCTGAGTTCCACAAGTTCTTTACAATCAGATTGACAATTAGCGCGCTGTTGAAAAACTGGCAGTAAAAACGAGTTTTTCGCATCCTGATTTAAAGGCAGAGTTTCCCCAAATATTTGGTTTTTTTGACTCAAATCGAGTTGAATTTGTTTGAGAGTTTGGGGGCGTTCGTGCTTACCAAGGGGGATTTGGGCCCAGGCAGGTAAAATTTTATTTAGCCAGCTTACCTGGTCTGGATTGAAGATGAAGAGAACGCTAATCCAGGCAAAAGCCATAATTAGACTAGCACTACTCAACAGAATTGCGATCGCTAGCATTGATGACAACCAATTTCCCCGTTTGAGCTTTTCCTGGGGGTTTTTAGCGACACGCTTCATCCCTGCATGAGGTTTATTTGGTTTGGAGGCTTTTGGCGGCAGCTTGCGTGAGCGATTTGCCATATTAGTTTTCAATCAATTCAGTGGAAATTGGACATGGGGCATTGGGAATGGGGCATTGGGCATTGGGAATGGGGCATTGGACATTGTTATTCTTCTCCTACCCCTTTGCCCCTCTGCTCCCTCATCTCCCCCTGCCTCTTAAAAGTCCCCAGTACTTAATATCCTGTTATACTCGCCCTATCAGAAGTTGCCCAGAAGAATTAAGTCTATTTTTGTGCTGGAAGCGTATATATCATCAGTTTTGTTACAAGGTAGGTTATTTTTACGCGAAGCAGTACTAAGTGCGGTTATTTTCTAACCCTGGTATTTGCTTAGAAAACAACTCGTTAGAGTCAACCTGACCATTTGAGATAACTGAACGCATACCCTCAAAAGCAGCAGGAATAGTGCGCGGATCTATAAACAAGACCTTGCTGCTATCGCTTCTGCCAATTGTCGCGCCCATATCCAGATAGCCCAAGGCAAACAGAACTTCCACTGCTTTATTGGCATTGGGATTAGTCTGGATTTTTTGGGCAATAATTTCTGCTGATTCGGCGATCGCCTGCGCTTTCAAAACCTGCTGCTGACGTTCCGCTTGAGCCTTTAAAACGATCGCCTTTTGTTCAGCTTCCGCCTGCAAAATTACCGATTTTTGACGAGCTTCAGCATCCAAGATTTGCGCCTCCGCTTTACCTCTGGCACTATTGATGGCAGATTCGCGATCGCCCTCAGAAGTTAAAATTGCTGCCCGTTTGCGTCTTTCTGCCGACATTTGCAATTCCATCGATTCTCGCACCGCCTGAGACGGAATAATATCTCGCAGTTCTACCCGCGTTACTTTTACACCCCAAGGATCGGTAGCAACATCCAAATCCCGTAACAAAAGTTCACTGATATGAGAACGAGCAGTAAAAGTTTGATCCAACTCCAGTTGTCCCATTTCGGCGCGAATTTGAGTCAGTACCATATTTATCATTGCCGACTGGAGATTTTCTACCTTGTACCAGGCTTTTTCCATATCGACGATGCGCCAATAAAATACTGCATCCACCTCAATGCCAACGTTGTCACGGGTGATGCACTGTTGGGGAGGAATATCTAAGACTTTTTCTCGGATAGTTTCTTGGTAGACAATTCTATCTACGAAAGGAATGACAAAGTTGAGTCCTGGTTCCAGTTTTTTGTTATAACTACCCAATCTTTCCACCAAAGCTTCATTACCCTGATTGACGACTTTCACAGATCCCGCTACGGCAGAACCACCAAGGGCTAAAAACACGAGCAAAAAAAACTGTTCCATTGTGAATCTCCTGGTTTTTAAGTATTAAAATGTCAAAGAAAAGGGGCAAAGGGGTAGGAGAAGAATAACAACGCCCAATACCCCATTCCCAATTCCCAATTCCCAACAACTAAGAATTCAACAGATTTTCTGGTATCACAATCAAGGTAGTACCCTCTCTCC
>CAZZZY010000865.1:0-2999 GCA_964658545.1 uncultured Acetobacteraceae bacterium
CGGAGAAGCGAGCTACGCTTTTAGCGTCTCGTAGAGAGCGTCATTACGAATTACGCCCTGCGGTTCTAGATATACTCTCTATCTATATCTATCTATATACTTTGATCTAAACATTTTGTTTAACTAATTTAATTTAGCTTTTGCTTATTGACAAACCCAAAAAAACAATGTTAAGTTTGAATGCATAATTAAAAAGTCAGCTTAATCTAGATTAACAACACATCTAAAAAAATTAGATGCTAGTAAGTTTAGAACGGAGGAACCACTTTTAGGGGCTAATTTCTAAATTAGAGAAGGGTATCTCTTGACCCTAGCCCGTCAGCTAACTTCGTAGGCATTGAGAGGAGACTGAGTGAGCAGCACTTTTACAGAAATTGCATAACTCATCAGTGTACTTGATTGGTATATTTTTGATTCGTTGCACTATTCTCAACGATTGGAAGGATTAAATAGTCCTTTAACTCATTGTGTATTAGGTAGGAAATCTACCTATTTGGTGAAAAGTAAATGAACTTACTGGCTCAAACGAATTACACTGCAATAGTATCTGTAGATAGTGATCTGGTTAGAGAAATTAGACAACAAGACCAAAATATTTATGTGCCTTCTCTTCCACTTAAAACTATGTTTAAGGTTGAGAATTGGGTGCAATATTGGCCGAATGGCAACCCTCGTTAAATTATTCTGACGCAGCAATCTTTAATGATTCATAGAAACTGAGAATAAGTTGAGTTTCTCTAGTTTTGTGATGCCCATACTTCACAGAAGATTGCTTTAATAATGATTAGATTACCTTTACAGCAGTTTTCATGTATTTAGACCACAATTATGAGACCTAACCCCCAGCCCCTTCCCTACAAGGGAAGGGGAGAAAATCAAAGCCTCTCTCCTTTTAGGAGAGAGGTTTGGAGAGAGGTCTGTTCGTGGTTCATTTACCTGAAAATCGCTGTAAGTACAAAGTAAAAAGAAAGGCGAATTCAATATTTCTGTTAAGTTTTAACTTGTGCAAGCACTCTTTGCTCGTAGACGCAAAGCGGTTTGTTGGAGAGTAACAAATGTTTTACTTGGTTCCATAAATCAATTAAGTTGCTCTCAAACTATTTTCTTTATGAGTGCCTTTTTACTTTTGTCTTGTTAGGTGAGGTTGCATAAAAAAAAAAAGGTATCAAATACCTTTTATGCCCAAGAAGGTAGATATAGCTTTTGTAAAAATCACACAATGAAAGTGTGCAATTAACTATATATGCAAAAGTGCAGAATCCCTTTGCTGTTAGAAAAGTTTATGCAGAAAAAATACTTTTGTGCATAGGTTCCTCAATGTTAAACCAAGTTTTGAGGCACATGGGCTTACCGTAAGGTAGCAAGTGTTGTGAAAGCGTCCATCACGCAACAGACGCAGAAAGTCTCGCAAAACTGATATGTTGGTCAATTTGTAATTTGATTCACGCAAGAGGTCTATTACTTAAAAGACTTGAGCGGTTGATTTGCTTTGCTAAAAACAGACAAATAAATACAGGATAGAATTCACAATGTTAAGCAAACAGACTATTAAATCCCCAGAAGACGTTAGGAATATATGGGCTGCACCAGATAGCAGCAACCATGCCGAGAATTTTTCCTTCAAAGATTTTTTTCCAGCGTTCGGTTCATCCTTAGCTGAACGGGTGAAACCTTGCTCTAATTGGTTACATACACCAAATGCCTCCATAGGGCGCAATGCCTGTATGTTGACCTATTTCCCTCGTGAGGTGGTTGGGCCGATTGAAAATCTAACTCTGATTAAAGATCCGCTCACTGGTGATATTCGGTCAATGCTGATGTTTGGCTCCAATAACTATCTTGGATTGACCACTCATCCCTATATTCGAGAAGCAGTAAAGCGAGCTGTTGATGAATTTGGTGTTGGGATGGGTGGGCCACCTCTACTTAATGGGATGAGTAGCCTCCATCGAAAACTTGAAGCCCGGATTGCCCAGTTCAAAGGAACTGAAGATGCTCTCCTTTTTGCTAGCGGATTTCAGGCACAGTTAGGATGGGTCAATGGTTTATTGCGTGATGATGATGTTTTAATCTTCGATGAGTTAGGCCATGCCAGTCTGTATGATGCCGTTAAGCTTGCCTCTGTGGGTTCTAGGGTTCGGGCTTTTACCTTCAAGCATAACAACTGCGACGACCTCGAACAGCGTCTTGTGAAATGTAAGCAACTGGAAACATCAAATAGATTAATCTATGTTGCTGTCGAAGGTGTATATTCGATGGATGGAGACTTAGCTCCACTCCCAGCAATTCGTCAACTTTGCGATCGCTACGGGGCCATTCTTGTTGTAGATGATGCACACGGCACTGGTGTCATGGGCAACAAGGGCGGTGGCACCGACGAACACTTTGGTCTTAAAGGCAGAATTGATGTCACGATGGGGACTTTCAGCAAGGCATTAGGTGTTACAGGTGGCTTTATCGCTGCCAGTCGTGAGGTAATTGAGTATCTGCGCTTCTTTGCTCGGTCTTATATGTTCTCGGCAGCTTTGTCTACTCCCGTCGTTGCTGGTGTTCTAGCAGGTCTGGACATTATCGACCAAGAGCCAGAGCGGATCAGTCAGCTTCGAGCAAATAGTAATTATTTGTTGCAGCAACTCCAAGAGAAAGGATTTCAAGCCAGCAGTGACTCTGCAATCATACCAGTGAGAATCCCGGCTGAAATCGAAATTCGCACTCTTGCCTGGAGATTTCACCAAGAAGGTATCTTTGTGAATTCCGTTGAGTATCCTGCTGTTCCTCTAAATGCACAAAGACTCAGAATCAGTGTCATGGCAACTCATACACGTGACGATTTAGATAGATTTATTCACGTTTTCAAAAATTTAGATCGTGAATTTGGCATCATCCGATAAATCTCTGCATACACACCAAAATTGAAGCAGTCCAATTAACTGCTTACAACTTTGTACGTCACGGCGGAAATAAGCCACCCATTTAAAATCGCTAGACATCCTACAAAA
>CAZZZY010000866.1:0-2999 GCA_964658545.1 uncultured Acetobacteraceae bacterium
CAATGCCCAATGCCCAATTTTTTAAAAGAACGCTGCTTGATGGCGAATCAAGTTAAAAAATTCTTCGCGGGTTTTGTGTTCCTCTTGGAACACACCAACCATTGCGCTAGTCACAGTCCAAGAACCTGGCTTCTGCACGCCCCGCATCACCATACACATGTGGCTAGCTTCCATCACAACGGCTACGCCTTGAGGTTCCAAAATTGTCTGAATTGCTTCGGCAATTTCGCGGGTTAATCTCTCCTGTACTTGCAAACGGCGGGAATACATTTCAACAATGCGGGCCAGTTTACTCAGTCCCACAACTTTTTGCTTGGGGATATAAGCAACGTGTGCTCTACCCATAAATGGCAGCATATGGTGTTCGCACAGACTAAAGAAATTAATATCTCGGACTAGTACCATCTCATTATGTCCTTCATCAAAGATGGCATCATTAACGAGTTCTTCAAGGGATTGGTTGTAGCCACTGGTAAGAAACTGCATTGCCTCGGCCACTCGCTTTGGTGTTTTAAGGAGTCCTTCGCGTTCGGGATCTTCGCCAACGCCCAATATTATTGCCCGCACCGCATCCTTCATTTTCTCTATCTGTTCCTCTTTTGGCGGGAACACATCCGCTTGTCGCCCGTTATTAGTATTGCGATCAGGTCTAGGAGTTATGGCTTCTGCCAAATCGGGAATCAGAGGCGATTGAGAGTAGTTGGAACCGTTGGAACTAGCAATAGTCATGATTCAGTCTTGGTTATGGTTTTAATTTAGTTAGGAGTTAAAAATTCTAACTCCTAACTCCTAACTTCGTAATTAGAGTACGCCAGCGCTGGGCATCAGGGTCAATTCGTCAATAACTGCCTGTTGCGGTAACAGAACTGTGTGAAGAATTGAGTGAGCGACAATTTCCGGGGTTAACATTTTGGAACGGTCGAAGTTAGCATGGACTGTTTCTGTGTCCCTGTGCCGCGATCGCTCATTGAAGATAAAACCCCCACTATGCACTGAAACACACTGGTAAGATTCAAGTCAATTACCTGTTGCCTGTTATCTAGGGAAGTTTCGCTCAAAGCTGCTGTATAGGCGATGGCAGCATTGTTTACCATAATGTCTATATCACCAAAGTCAAGGGCGATCGCTTGCATCTTTTCTTTTAGTTCAGAGATCCTCGCTAAATCTACAGCGTAAGCTTTCGCTTCCATCCCAGTATGCTGTACAGCTTCTCTTACCGCCTCCAACTTATTTAAAGAACGGCTGACTAAGGCGACATCTATTCCCGCTTTCGCAAAGGCTAAAGCCTTTGCTTTCCCAATTCCACTACTTGCCCCAGTAATCAGGGCGCGTCGTTTTTGCTCAACATTCATGGTGTCTCCCAATTTTTTGGCAGTTCCCAAAGCCTATTAGCACCCAATTATTCACACTTATCGGTTTAGATAGATTAAAGGAATCTGAAAATCTGATGATTTCCATTAAACAACTGCTATGATGCAATGTAAGTGTAATAGTGGGCGTATTATAGCTTTTACCAGTGAGGACAACAAATCATCGCCTGGAAAACCACGTGTACGCTCAAATTAAATTGCGTGAAGTACTCCAACCTGCTTCATTTCATGAGGTTGCACCAACGCTGAGGTGGAGCTTCCAACATCATTTAACTCAGGGACGGTCTGACTCGTCTTTATAGTTTCCCGTATTAACTGCCGATGCCACGTTAGGTATACCACAAGGGATTTGGGACTAAACCCGATTATGGTCTTACTCAGCGTCCACAGGCAACTGCCCGTCTACAACGGACAACACAGTTTGGTGTTTAGCTTACGGCAATAACCTGCCATTAAACCAATTCGCAATTCGCAATGACGCTCGTTCGCGTAGCGTCTCCCCTTGGGAGAAGACTCGCTAACGCTACGCTAACGCAATTCGCAATTACGTTTTGTGAAAGCGTTGCGGTAGCGAGTCTGCGAGCGTCCGGGGATTTAGATTTAGGCATCAAAACGCGCTGCCTTGCCTATAGAGGCAGGGGACTTAAACCCCCAAAGTTCGTTAAAAATACAAAACCCACTCAATCAAATTGAGTAGATTTGCCAAACACACAAATGCCTATGGCTAGATTGTTAAAAATCTTTAAGCACATAGGCAATTATAGCATTACTGCTCGGCTAATTAATCATTATGCATTGCTGTTAGTAGGCAACTTCTGTAAAAACACCAATTTTGCGGAATTTTTCATAGCGCAGTTGGCGACGTTCTGGAGCGGTTAGACGATTGAGTTCGTCTAAATTTTCTAGCAGCACTTGCTTGAGAGTGGTAGCGGCTTTTAAAGGATCGGAATGAGCGCCACCAGTGGGTTCAGGCAGTATTTGGTCGATAATTCCCAACTTTTTTAGGTCGTGGGAAATAATTTTCAGAGCAACGGCGGCTTGGGGAGCCTTACCAGCATCTTTCCAGAGAATGGCGGCACAGGCTTCGGGAGTGGCGACGGTATAAACGGAGTGTTCAAACATGAGTAGGCGATCGCCTACACCAATACCGAGTGCGCCACCGGAACCACCTTCACCGATGACTGTGCAGATAATTGGCACATCTAAGCAGAACATTTCTCGCAAGTTATAGGCGATCGCTTCTCCTTGACCTTGGTGTTCTGCTTCCACCCCAGACCAAGCTCCTGGTGTGTCGATAAAAGTTAGTATCGGCATACTAAACTTGTTGGCGTGTTCCATCAACCGCATTGCTTTGCGGTAGCCACCTGGGTAAGGCATTCCAAAGTTACGGGCAATATTGTCTTTGGTATCACGACCTTTTTGATGACCTAACATCACCACAGGTTGTCCACTCAGACGACCAACACCACCAACTAAAGCCGGATCGTCACCACCACAGCGATCGCCATGCAATTCCATCCATTCATCACTAATAGCCTGAATGTAATCGAGAGTACTGGGACGACGCGGATGACGAGCGACTTGCAATCGCTGGGACGGGGATAGACTCGTGAAAATTTCCTCACGTAG
>CAZZZY010000867.1:0-2998 GCA_964658545.1 uncultured Acetobacteraceae bacterium
AACTGGTAGCCAGCATCAGCCATGACGACAACCACCTAACCCAACGCTGGGTAGTTATGGTCAACGACAAAGAAGTATTTCGTGCCAACACTTTAATGCGTTGCGATCGCTTCATCTGTACTCACTATAAAGATGGCTCATTACCTGTGCAAGAAGAAGCAGGGGGGCAGGGAGCAGGGGGCAGAGGGGAAAGATTCTCTCCCATGCACCCCGCACCTTGCTCCTTGTCCTCTTCTACCACTGGTAACGAAGTCATGGCGCAGATTTTCGATGAATGTGAGAAATACGGCTTTGAAATCCTAAATGATGGCATTTACCAGAACGACGTGAAACTGGGCGAAGTTGGCTGTATTGACGGCGGCTGGTGGGTGATGCGTAGTGGAGAATACCAGCAAATGCCCTGTAACTCGGCAATGGATGCTGTCTGGTGGCTGTCGATGGTGGACAGCGTACCCCATACAGAAGCGGCTGACTGTGAAGAATTGCTAGACAGACCGTTTGAGATGCTGACATCCCTTGATTGGGAACTGTTACGGGAGTATGCCCCAGTTGCAGAAAGCCGGGAGTTAGTAACGGCGTAATTCTCGCACAGACGAGAGCGATTGCTCTACATCTACAGGTAGCGATCGCTCATCAACTACTTGCTTATTCAACTTTTTCCCCACTTGATCTATGCAACCCACGATATCCATTCCCAAACACTGGGCATACCCTCGCTTTGCTTTGGAACAGCGTACAGAACAAGGCACAATTCTAGGACTTTACTACTACCCATCTGGTACAGAACTGGCTGAACAATTTGATGAAGGATGGCGCTATGTGCTGATGCCTAAGAAGAATTCTGATGAAATATCGTACTTGCAAGAGGATCAAATCCAACCGCTCACACCAGAAGAATTATTTCAGCAAATTACCACAGAAATTGAATTCTATCAGCGTCAAATCTCCATCCTGCAACAACAGTTAGCAGCCATCACTGGAGGTTTCACAAATGGCTAATTCTACAAACAGCTTTGACCGTAGAGCTAATCATTTGCTGCGTTCACTTCGGCTTTGTGGTGGTTGTGTTCCATTGCACTCTCTCCAATGCCAAGTTTCAAATTCAGTCATTCAAACTCTGCTGGATAGAGAACTGGTGCAAGTACAGAACACGGGACGCGGTTTTTTGTTGGAGATTGCCGAGGATTTTTAGGTTATTAATCCCAGAGGAAAAATCATGAAACTTTACGCTAAAACCATTCCACAGACTTTACCCAATTGGGCAAGTGTCGTTACAAAGAGTGCAGATTTATTTGAAGTCGAAATCAACGATAAACACCCCAATTTTCAATCTCTGCTTGAAGAGTTGGAAACGGAGATTGAACCAGGAATCATGGGAGTGAAAGCTCTTGATTTATGTTCAAGGCTCGGCATTGAAATGTCTAACCCCAACCTCCACCAATTAATTGAACAAGCCCAAACCCTAATATCCCTTATTGCTACGCACCCAGGTTATAAACAACTACTCAACGAGGGATATCAACCTGACTTAAACATTGCCGATGCTCAAACTGCGCTGACTTATCTGGAATGGGAGTTAGAGCGCAATCGAGAACCTTCAAGCTTAGTACAAAAGCGTTCACCTGAATAAGTGCCGCTTATTCAGGTGAACGCACGGAAGTTTTTCTCCCGCTACAGAATTCACATTATTGCACACAGAACACCAATCAATGAAACTTTAATCGAGGTGAAACATGGTTACTGAAATCAAACTAGGTTTATGCAACCCTCCAGAACCCATATATTTATATATAAATCAGGGGGAAGTAGACGGTGAATCTTACGTTTGGTACAAGTTCAACATCAACCAAGACAAGAAAATCCCAGTTTCCCAAAGAGCATTAACTGGATATTTGTCTGAACTCCGCCTAACGACTAAAGAATTTAAAGGCAAGGACAACTTGAAGCTGGATATTGTTGTCAGTGCTGATGAACTTTACGTCATAAGAACTGGTGTTGAAACCAATTTCGCCAAAAGCTTCCTTTTAGCTGCCTCATTAGTTCAAGATTTTTCTAAGCCACTGATTAATGAACCATCAATGGGATATGAGCCAGTGATCGCTTCCCTGAGCCTCGGTGGTGTTCGCAAATTCCAAATCAAACCGAGAAATGGTAAACCCACTGACTTTTGGCTGGAACACGGCAGCTTGCTTGTGATGCACCCAGGCTGTCAATCTACACATCTTCACCAAGTTCCCAAGACCAACAAAGTGGTTAGCACACGTATTAATCTCACATTCCGACCACACACGGGAGGCGGGAGATAACGCTGTAGCTGGCTGTTGAGGATTTCATAGCCAGCATAAGCATCGCAAGAAGTTTGAACTGGCGGCACAGACTCAAGTGCCGCACCCTGCACCATGCGTCAAAAAACAGAGGAAATATGCGTATAATCGAGTCTGATTCTCAAGCTAAACATCAACAAGAATGGCGGGGCAGTGGCGTTGACGAAGAAATCTATCATTTGAATGTGCGATCGCTTTCTGGAACTTTGCCTTACGAATATCTGCTCTACAGTCCCAAAATCTCCCGTCGCAACGATGGGCGGCTCAGAGACAGGGACTTGAAGAAATACCAGCATATTGAACTCGGCGGCTGGTGGTGCAATGGCGTTGACCCCCTTAACGAGTACGTCCTAATGATGTGGGGCTGTTTCAAACCTGACCACCCTAGACGTGACCGCCAAAAGATCCATAAATTCATTAAGTATGAACACCCATTCAGAGAAGAGACACGCGCTTTCTTCCTTTTAATACCGAATCGCATTTGGGTGAAAGTTTCCAATCGTAGTGGCATCCCCATCACCGAAGAAGATTTGCAACACCCTGGCGGTTTCTGGCACTGGGTTTGGCGGCATAATGTGCCAGTGACAATTGTAGAAGGGGTCAAAAAAGCTGCTTGCTTACTGCTGGTTATGCAGCGATGGCGTACCCGCCCGCCGTAGGCGATCGCTATCCCC
>CAZZZY010000868.1:0-2992 GCA_964658545.1 uncultured Acetobacteraceae bacterium
ATGATTAATAAGGGACAGAAACCTGATAGATTTAGCTATCAGCGAGTAAAAACTGGTGAAGATGAAAGTCCTGGTTATTGGCGGTGATGGATATTGCGGTTGGGCAACTGCTCTTTACCTTTCCAATCGAGGTTATGAAGTTGGAATTTTAGATAGTTTGGTGCGGCGGCATTGGGATAATGAACTTGGTGTCGAAACTCTCACTCCGATCGCACTAATTCAACAACGTCTCCAGCGCTGGCAAGATTTGACGGGTAAATCTATCGATTTGTTCATCGGCGATATTACAAATTACGAATTTCTCAGCAAAACATTACATCAATTTCAGCCCAATGCCCTAGTGCATTTTGGTGAACAGCGTTCGGCCCCATTTTCCATGATTGACCGAGAACACGCAGTTCTCACCCAGGTCAATAATGTAGTTGGGACGTTGAACTTGTTGTACGCCATGCGGGAAGATTTCCCGGACTGTCATTTGGTGAAGCTGGGAACGATGGGTGAATATGGTACACCCAACATTGACATCGAAGAAGGGTATATCACCATTGAACACAATGGACGCAAGGATACCCTACCTTATCCCAAACAGCCCGGTTCGATGTACCACTTAAGCAAAGTCCATGATAGTCATAACATCCACTTTGCTTGCCGGATTTGGGGATTGCGAGCAACTGATTTAAATCAGGGTGTGGTTTATGGTGTCTTAACCGAAGAAACGGGGATGGACGAACTATTGATTAATCGGCTGGATTACGATGGTGTGTTTGGTACAGCACTGAACCGCTTTTGTATTCAAGCAGCGATCGCACACCCCTTAACTGTCTATGGTAAAGGTGGACAAACTCGCGGGTTTTTGGATATTCGGGATACAGTACGATGTGTGGAATTAGCGATCGCTAATCCTGCCCAAGCTGGCGAATTCCGCGTATTTAACCAATTTACCGAACAATTCAGCGTCGGTGAATTGGCATTAATGGTAAAAAATGCTGGTAACGCTATGGGATTGAAGGTAGAAATCAATCACTTAGATAATCCCAGAGTTGAGAAAGAAGAACATTACTTTAACGCTAAAAACACTAAATTGCTCGATTTAGGTTTAGAGCCTCACTTGCTTTCTGATTCTCTACTCGATTCTCTGTTAAACTTTGCCATTAAGTATCAGAAACGAGTTGATCACAAGCAAATTCTGCCCAAAGTCTCTTGGCATAGAAATTAGGGTAAACTCTGCGTGCGGCTGATAACAGAACCTTATTTAACTCAAGTCAGTAAGTGGCCAAAAAACGGTCGTCATATCTTAGCACAATATGACGACCATTCAATTGTTGTTTATCAGGCATATTGTCCTGCGATTGGTCACTTTGCCGCCACCTACGGTTATTTTGGTGGTGAGTTCAGTTTTGACCGCATGAGTTGGATCAAACCTAACTTTCTCTGGATGATGTATCGTTCTGGATGGGGTACACAAAATGGGCAAGAGGTGGTATTAGCTATTTGGCTTAAGCGTTCGGCTTTTGATGAAATTTTAGCGGCGGCTGTTCATTCCAGCTACGTTCCAGAACTTTATCCTGATAAAAGTGCATGGCAAAACGCATTGAAGCGATCGCAAGTCCGCCTACAATGGGACCCAGACCATCACCCAACTGGGATAAAATTAGAACGACGCGCTATTCAGTTAGGGTTACGTGGTCAAGTTCTGGCTGCTTACGCCAAAGATTGGATTGTCAACATTGAGGACATCTCGGACTTTGTAGAAAAACAGCGCCAAAACATTAAATCTGACTGTGCAGAGTTGATTACACCACAGGAGAGAGTCTATTCTGTGTTTGATACAGAAACGCAAGCAAAGCTGGAATTATCTGCCTGGACTGAATAGTTTTTTATGAGAATTGCTCTATTTACCGAAACCTTTTTACCCAAGGTTGACGGCATTGTAACACGCCTGCGCCATACTATTGACCATCTACAGCGTAGTGGTAATCAAGTACTTGTGATTGCCCCTGATGGAGGCATCACAGAACACAAAGGCGCTAAAGTGTACGGCATTACTGGCTTTCCTTTGCCATTATATCCAGAATTAACAATGGCACTTCCCCGCCCAGCTATTGGTTATGTTTTAGAAGAGTTTAAGCCAGATGTGATTCATGTTGTGAATCCAGCCGTTTTGGGTCTAGCTGGCATATTTTACAGCAAAATTCTCAAAATCCCCTTAGTTGCCTCTTATCATACCCATTTACCCCAATATCTCCAGCATTACGGCTTGGGGATGCTAGAAGGCTTTCTTTGGGAACTGCTCAAAGGCGCTCATAATCAAGCAGCTTTGAATCTGTGTACCTCCACAGCAATGGTAGAGGAACTGACAGCGCATGGGATTGAACGTGTAGATTTATGGCAGCGTGGGGTGGATACAGAATTATTTCACCCCGATTTGGCTAATGTAGAGATGCGATCGCGCCTATCGCAAAATCATCCAGAAAGTCCATTGCTACTTTACGTTGGGCGGCTTTCTGCTGAAAAAGAAATTGAGCGTATCAAACCAATTTTAGAAGCAATTCCCGAAGCGCGGTTAGCATTGGTTGGGGATGGGCCACACCGTCAAGCACTGGAAAAACACTTTGCTGGCACAAATACTTATTTTGTTGGATATCTTATGGGGCAAGAATTAGGTTCTGCCTTTGCTAGTGCTGATGCCTTTATTTTTCCTTCCCGTACAGAAACACTAGGCTTAGTCCTACTAGAAGCAATGGCTGCTGGCTGTCCGGTAGTAGCAGCCCGTTCAGGGGGAATTCCTGATATTGTGACAGATGGGGTAAATGGATATCTTTTTGAGCCAACAGCAGATGTTCAAGGAGCCTTAACTGCTACTATTCGCCTCTTAGAACAAAAAGAACAACGAGACATCATCCGTCAAAATGCTCGCCAGGAAGCAGAAAGTTGGGGTTGGGCAGCTGCCACCAAACAGCAAAGGCGGAGCTTTCATCCACGATCCCAAGGT
>CAZZZY010000869.1:0-2990 GCA_964658545.1 uncultured Acetobacteraceae bacterium
ATCAAAACGCGCTGCCCTTCAAAGGCTAGGACTTAAACCCCCAAAGTTTGTTAAACCCAACACCCCCACGCGAGTTTGGAGGAAAGAAAATCTCCCAGTAAACTTGCTCCACTTTCTACAAAATACCCAATTTGCTCTCAAACTTTTATGGACTGCATTCATTTAACGGGAATTCGCTGCTATGGCTATACTGGGTATCTACCAGAAGAACAGGTGCTAGGACAATGGTTCTACTTAGATGTGAGGTTATAGTTGGATATCTCCACAGCGGCCAAGACTGACGCGATCGAAGACACTTTCAGTAAATCGCAGCGTCATTAGCTTGATACAACATCTGATCAAAACGTCTAAGTTTGCTTTGGTAGAGAAATTGGTAGCAACGATCACAGATTCTATTCTCGAAGAATGTGATCGTGTAATACAAGTCCAAGTTATTCTGAGCAAACCTGCCGCACCTATTCCAGACTTTGATGGCAAAATTAGCATTGAACTGACTAAAAGTAAGTCCAATCTCTAAAAAAACAAAATAAAATGTGTTTTCCTTGTCAATATCTATAAGTTAGCAAAAGAGGGGGTTTATATGGAGCGTGGAAATATCTTACAAAGAGAATCTTTCCTGCCATTACCCCCAGCATTTGCTCGTTATCAGAAAACTCAAAAGTCACTTGATCTAATGATGAGCATCTAACTCGCATATTTTCAGTTCACAAAATTTGTGATTAAGAATAAGCCGAAGCGATGAATAGTTTTAAGTAATACTATTTAATTCACAATTCCAAATTTATTGTCATTTCTTTGTTGAACTTCACAAAATCAGGCTTGGTTGGTGAGACTTGGGGATTTTACCCCTTGTTTGAGATCAACCTCACAGTTAATCGGTTTCAGGCAGTTTCAGTAAAGAATTTACATCCCACCTGATATCATGTCCGGTTAAAGATTTATCATTAAGACCGCAGAGGGGCGGAGGGGAAAGGTTTTTGGGCTTTCTGTATAGATTCGGATGATTATAACTAATTAGCCGGACTTGATATGAGATAAAAAATATTTTCACATAAAGCAGTATTAAACTCTTCAATTCGACATAATGCTTAATTTTTAGTATTTAGTTAACTTTGTAATGCTAATTTAATTAATATTATTGTGCAGTTATAGGAATCCTACTTGAATCTTGCTCAGTATACTGAGAAGTCAAGCTTTGTATGTCAAGCTTCTAGGCAGCTTGATTGTTCAAAAATCAAATAGGAGTCCTATATAATATATAATATTAATTATTTCAACTCATTTCAAAGTAGTAAGCTGTGATTTGATGAACTTTTATTCTTGATTAATTTTTACATAGATACTATACTCAGTGTTGATTTTCTTCAGGGGAATTATTGCATATTTTGAAAAATCAGTTTCTGATTGCTGGTGATTATATGGTAATTTATATCTGATGTTAATGACATGATATTAACCGCATAAATTCATTAAAATTTACCTTTGACAAGCACACAAATTATCCAATGCTAATAACAAGACCCTATTTGCTCATTAGTCATTATTTATATCAAGCAAGAATACAGGGTATTGAGAGATTATTTATGATAAGATGGTGAACCTTATATGAGTTGACACTCACAACAAAAATCTGAACCTTAGAAAACAGGTTATTGTAATATGTTAGCCCGCAAAATCCTAGTTATTGAGGATGAAAAAATTATATCCTCAAAGATTAGAAAAAGTTTACAAAAATTAGGTTATTCCGTTTCCGAAATAACTAATTCTGGTGAAGAGGCAATAAAAAAAGTAGCAGAAACTCATCCTCATTTAGTATTAATTGATGTTTGCCTAGCCGGTGAAGTTGATGGTGTACATATAGCGGATATTATCCATAATCGCTTCCATGTGCCTGTAATATATTTAACAGATAGTTCGGAATATAAAACATTATATAAAAATCAGCTAAGTGAGCCTTTTTGTTACATAGTCAAACCCTTTATTGAAAGTGATTTACATTTTGCGGTTGAGATGGCTTTGTATAAACATCAGAGCAAAAAAATATTATATGAAGAAAAACAGAGGCTGGGGTCAATTATTAACAGCATGGGTTATGCAGTGATTGTGACTTATGCCAATGGTTGTATTCAAATGATGAATCCGAGAGCAGAACTAATTACTGGTTGGAAGCAAAGTGAAGCGTTCGGCAAAGATTTAGTAGAAGTCGTTAGCTTAGTTGACAAAGATGTAGGAGAAAAAATTGAAAATTTAGCCACAAATGTAATCGAAACCGGCAAAGTTTTGAATCTACCAGAAAACTGCACACTGATTACCAAAGAGGGCAAAGAAATAGTAATTGGGGATAATGTTGCACCTATCCTTGATCAAAATGGCAATATTACTGGTGCGGTTTTAGTTTTTCAAGACATTACCAAACGCAAGGAGACAGAGGCACAACTGATTCGCAATGCGTTTTATGATGGGCTGACAGCATTACCGAATCGTGTTTTATTTTTAGATCGGCTCAGACAAACAATTGAACGTAGCAAACGCAGAAGCGATTATTATTTTGCAGTTTTATTTTTGGATTTAGATGGCTTCAAAGAAATTAACGATCGCTTTGGGCATGGAATAGGGGATGATTTTTTAGTAGCGATCGCTAGACGTTTAGAGTTGTGCTTACGCGGTGGCGATACTGTCGCCCGATTTGGTGGTGACGAGTTTACTATTCTTTTAGAGGATATTAAAGACATTACCGACGCTACCAATGTTGCCAAACGGATTCAAGACTCCTTGCGATCGCCAGTTAACCTCAATGGATATCAATTATCTACTACAGCTAGCATTGGCATTACTTGGAATTTTAGTAATTATGAGGAGCCTGCAACTCTGCTACGGGATGCTGATATTGCTATGTATCGAGCTAAACGGCAGGGAAAAGCTACTTATACCATATTTAGTTAATTTTTTCTTCACAATGATGCCAAACCCTTAACAATTCAAAATTCAAA
>CAZZZY010000870.1:0-2989 GCA_964658545.1 uncultured Acetobacteraceae bacterium
CTTTTGCCTTTTTACTTTTGCCTTGTTGTACTAGCTTGATTAAGCTTAGACCCCAGATTGGGCAGATGAACTAACCAATTCTTGAATCTGCCTTGGAGTCAATTCTTGCACATTATGCAAAACTACTGCTGCTCCTGCTGCTATTAGTGTCTCACCATAAGCATCTCTACGCGTTGCTGTCTCCTGCACATGGGGCGGTAAAACACCTACACCAATCCAAATACGAGCAGAATCCAGACTCCGCGCTTTCTCGACAGTATACATATCTGCTACCGTATCTCCCACATACACGATCGCTGATTTTTCCTCAATTCCATTTTCTAACTCACGAACTGTAGCAAAAAGTCCAGTGGGGTCTGGTTTACCTGGTGCATCCTCCATCGCCATCAACACCGGAGATTCCAAACCCAGGCGTTTTTGCAATACATAGTTGGCGGAAGCACGAGTTGCACCGCTAAAAAATCCCCAAGCAATCCCTGCTTGGGTAAGTTGCTCTAAATAGTTAGGTTGTAATAATAAGGGTTCATTACAGATATACCCAGTAAAATTATTTGGGTCTGTCCCACGGTAACGCGATTGAAAAAAAGCCACGATCGCATTGTAATCTAGTTGCAGCTGCTGGCGGCTCTGTTTTTGAGTTTCAAAATAGCGGTAAATTAATTCCTGCGATGCTTCCCAATCGTTATTCCACACGCCTTCAGACTTCAATTGGTCAATATCTAGTGGGGTTGGTCGATATGCTTGGGTAGTAAAATATTCTACGGTATCTGCGATCGCCCGACGATAGGAACCGCTAACATCGCGCACTACGCCATCAATATCGAAAACAACGATCGCTTTTGCAGAAGTTTGTTGAGTCATGGGGTAGGAAGCAAAAGAGTTATAAGTGTCCTTGAGGCATCCAAGGGAGAGTGTAAGATCATGACTCCGGTAAAAAATCAGAGTCGAGGGCTTGCTCTAGTGTAAAGGGAGATTGTTCGGGGAAGATGGCGATCGCTAATCCAGTTTCAATTACAGCCAGTCGTCTAGCGGTTTGATAGCTTTCGTCGAAAACTTGATCAAAGTAAGGCTTCAAACTCGGACTTTCCTTGAGTGCCTTTTGGACTCGCCTGCGGTGTTCCAAAATTTTGTACTGCCAACTTTTTGAGCGCCTCTCAGTTTGAATTTGGTATTTGAGCAGATGCATCAGCAATACTTCCAGATTGCTCTCCAATGCCCGCTTTTCACTTCTGCCCATCGTTTCAATTTCTTCAATCAGATTATCTAAGTCCAGTTGGGTGAAATTCTTTTGCTTGAGCAGTTCTGCTGTGGTTTGAATCCATAGGTAAAAGTCTTGCTCATACAAATCTGAACTAGATGTTATTTGAGATTGGGGCAGTTGGGCAGTCACGTCGCTTCACTCCGAATTGAAAATTGCAAAATCCTTGATAGCTGGGTGAGATTATAACTCAGGTAAAAAATTGGGGTCTAGGGCTTGCTCTGGCGTGAAGGGAGATTGTTCGGGGAAGGTAGTCAGATGCAATTCAGTTTCATCGGCAGCCAAGAGTCTCGCATTGTCATAACACAGCCCAAAAACCTCATAGAAATAGGGTTTGAGGCTAGGACTTTCTTCTAGAGCTTCTCTGAGGCGTTTACGATGCTCCCGAATTGTTGCTCGCCAACTACCAGAACGTTTCTCTACTTGACATTTGTACTTCAATAGATGTAATAGCAGCACTTCCAAATTGCTTCTTAGTGCTTTCTTTTCACTCCTACCCATTGTTTCAATTTCATCAATCAAATTCTCTAAATCCAGTTCTGTGAGCCGACCTTGTTTGAGCAGTTCTGTTGTGGTTTGAATCCACAGGTAAAAGTCTTGCTCATACAAATCTGAACTAGATGTTGTTTGAGATTGGGGCAGTTGGGCAGTCACGTCGCTTTACTCCGAATTCCAAATTCAAAATTAACAGCAAAATCTTTGAGAGCCTGATGAGATCATGACTCAGGTAAAAAATTGGGGTCGAGGTAAGCCTCTGTAGTTAGCGCCGACTAACCCTTATGCTAGACCAATCCAATGAGTGTTTGGTCATTTGATAGGGTATTGGGTTAAAATAAGCGATCGCTATCCTAGTTAAGTAATGCCCGGAAATTCCCGGAGGTGTGATTGACCAAGTTTATTTTGAAAATTTTGTGGTTAGACGAAAACGTTGCTCTAGCAGTCGATCAAATTGTAGGCAAAGGCACAAGTCCTTTGACTAAGTACTTTTTTTGGCCCAGAAATGATGCCTGGGAAGAGTTAAAAAAGGAATTAGAGTCAAAACATTGGATTACTGACCTGGATCGTGTTGAGTTGCTTAATAAAGCAACAGAAGTGATTAACTACTGGCAAGAGGAAGGTAGAAACCGTCCAATGGCAGAAGCTCAGTTGAAATTTCCAGAAGTTGCCTTCACAGGTAGCGCCTGATATTACAATATTAGCGATGTCTACGACCGGCTATGCCTACGCACTATTCTACAAGCTGCCACAGTTTGATAGTCTTGTCCCTGCTGCCACTTGCAATTAATTGTGTAACTTTGCTCACAGCAACAGCAGATACTGAGTCTACATGACCAGAGAGAGTAACAATCTCTTCTGCTGTGCTTAACCTCCAAAGTTTAACTGTTTTGTCGCAACTTGCACTTAGGAGTGTTTCGCCATCGGCAGTAAAAGCCACAGCCACCACAGACCAAGAATGGCCAACAAGTGTGCAAATTAGCTGACCAGTGTTTACCTCCCACAATTTAATAGTGTTATCATCACTACCCGTCGCCAAAATTTGACCATCGGGACTAAAAGCAACTGTCAAAACCGCCCATGCATGACCCGAAAGGGTGCTTAACAAGCTATAGCATGGGCGGTTTTGAAGTTCTTTCTGGGAACTTTCTAATGCAGGTATTTGCCACAAGCGAATTGTTCTGTCATAACTAGCGCTAGCTAAAAGTTTTCCATCGGGACTAAATGCTACTGAAT
>CAZZZY010000871.1:0-2981 GCA_964658545.1 uncultured Acetobacteraceae bacterium
TATCTGCTGCCATTCTGGTGAAAGCCAACCCATCTCAAAGGCTTGGTTATAGCGAGTAATAATTTCTGGGTCTTTTAAAAATACGTCCAAAGCTTTGACTAGCAAGGCATCAACCCGTTGAGCTAGATGAGGGTTTTCAACTTTACCCATTGCGTTGCCGAAGGCGGGCGAAGCCATCGCGGTTAATGCTTTGCGAATAAAATCCTTCCAAGATTCCATGCGCCGTTCCCGTTCTGACTTGTCGAACCGTCGCAAATCTGGCGGTTCCACTAGGTTACTGCTGCCACTGGAAATATCGTAATATGCTCCTTGCTCGCCCAAAAGCTCAATCGCCGTCTTGAAAGTGCTGTTACCACTGGCAGAGATATCCATACCAACAACGGGAATATTGTTCGCTAATGCCTCTAGAGCAAAGCGCCATCCCAAAACGCTCTTTCCTGAGCCGGAAGTACCTGTAATTAGCGCGCGTCCAATCTGCTGGTGAAATAAGTCTACATAAATAGGCTTGCCACCACGACTGGTAAGGAATTCCACACCCTGTTTATCAATGTCCTTGGGGACAGTTAGGGGCATGATTCCAGCCACAGTATGGGTATCTAAAGTTATTCTGCGTTCGCTGAGATTGCCTCCGTGCAGCAACCATTTGCAGGTAATCGGCAGGGTTTGCAGCCAAATTTCCCAAGCAATATTACGCTCTCGAATGACTTTGGCAGTCTCAAAACTATTAGCTAACAAGTTGCAAGCGTGGGTTAACTCTTGGGCGCTGTGACGATAAACTAGAAATACAGGCGCACAGTGCAATGCTTTCGTCCCTTCATAAAGTCGTCGTTGGGCTTCAAAGGATTCCTCCTGTTTGATTTCCGCTCCAACGTCCCGTCCCTGTCCTTTGGTTATGGCTAAAGTGCGGGCTGTTTTGGATTGTTTTGCCTGACGCGCCAGGTTGTCTTGGATTAAGAAGTCGTTGCTGCGGCTGATTTCAATCCAAGCTTCTGTATCGTGGACGTAGCTGGAACCAAGGATTTTCCAGACCCACTTTAGCTGCTCTTGGGCATTAGACCAACCGACGGGGGGATCTGTTACGACCATAACTCCACAAACCTTGCTTTTACCTGTGAGGTAAACTCGGTCATTATCTCCCCGATGTTCGGGACAAGCGGAACGTCCCTGTTGTCCTTCAATCAGTAATGTACAAATGTGCTTGTCGGTGGTTAGGGTTTCTGTTAACTCCAGTCCTGCCTCAGTCTCCTTGAGTGTAATGACTTGGGGAATAGGAGGTGCTGCACCCTCATTAAATCGATTCCAAAGCCACTGCCACAAATCTGTAGCATTGCAAGGTGTTACTTCTAAGCCAATTTTGGTATTGAGCAGCAATTCCCACTGAATGAATCCTTGCTGAAACCCTTGCAGTAAGAGCTTTTTGAAAAACTCTTCTTGGTAAATGCGTTTGTTCCCTGTAATCAATTCAACTGCCCAAGAGCCAAATTTTCTGCATTTTTCAATCAGTCCACCCACAAAATCCTTGTGCTGTGAACCAGCTTCATCATCGCTCGTCCAAGTACAGAAGGCAATTTGATTCCAGATTTGGCGAGAACCTGCTTCCTTGAGTTGTTCCACCCGCAATTGCTCGTTGCGAAGCAGCACAGAAACTGGTTTCAAGTGGCAATCGTCTGCTAAGGCAGTAAGTGGGGTTTGGTGTTTGTACGGTACTCCCTTGGTAAAGTCTGTGCGTAGAGGATATGACTCAGTATCATCACTATAACAGCCTGTACAAAAAGTAATTTTTTCACCGGGGGGTAGTTCTTTCAAACCCTCTTCGATAGAGTGGGCAAATTCGCTGACCTCATTTTCATGTAGTATGTCATGCAGTCCAGCGATGCGAAACCCAAACACGAGTTGATACTGAGAGTTGCCTTTATCTAATAACAGGGCAGCCACTTCACGATCATCCTTCTTAATTTCTGCAATACAGCAGATGTTTACCTCATTTTGGAAGGGCATGAGCTTACTTTTGCCTCCATATTGATTCGGTACAATCAGTGGCTTGAATCGGATTTGCACTTGCGAGTCTGCGTAGCGCCGACGCACCCACCAGGGTCGATATTCAGGGATCGGTGAGATGTAAATGCTGTTACTATTGCACCACTCTGTTCCTGGTGGATTACGCCATCGATCTAAAAACTGATGGGGCTGTTTGCCTGTGAGAATCCACCAACTGATAATTAGCCAGAATGAGGTGGCAAAGAACCAACCCATACCCAAACTGAGTAAACCATTGGTGAGAACATAGCAAACTACAATGATGGCAATCCAAGGAAGTAGCTGTTCAGCCGGAATTGGCCCAATGCTGGCTTGTTTGCCCAGAATCCGATTGACTTTGATGAATTCTCGATTGTCTTGTGCCATATTTATGTAATTCTCTGGTGCTGCATTAGTAGTCAGTCAACCAAGAAGTGACAAGTGAGGGGGGAGCAACGCGAAAAAGTGAGATTATGGTGAAGAGAGCAGGGGAGGCAGGGGAGGCTTCGGGAGCAGGGGAGGCAAAACAATGAATAAAGAAGCAATCAAAGATCATAAAGATTTGGCGATTTATAAAATTGCCTTTGAAGCTGCAATGAAAATTTTTGAGTTATCAAAGAAGTTCCCTGTCGAGGAGAGATATTCGTTAACCGATCAAATTCGTAGATCAGACGCTCGAAGACTCGCTACCGCTTCGCTATCACGTTCTGTGTGTGCAAATATGGCAGAAGCATGGAGAAAACGGCGTTATGAAGCAGCTTTTATCGCTAAATTAAATGATTGCGTTCGCGGAGCGTGTCGTAGACAAGCAGAAGCTGCCGAAACTCAAACCTGGATTGAATTTGCTGTAAAATGCAACTACATGAATGTAGAAGTAGGACGAGAAATTTATGCAAATTACAACCAAGTTTTATCTGGTCTGGTGAATATGATTAATAATCCATCACCTTGGTTGAGAAATCACT
>CAZZZY010000872.1:0-2980 GCA_964658545.1 uncultured Acetobacteraceae bacterium
TCAATATTACAATCCCAAAGACCAAAGAACCACTCACTAGTAAGCTGACTAGCCTTAGCATTACTAGATGCCAATACTAAACTTGCAGGAACAATCGCCAAGCCCAAAAGCCATTTTGTGATGTTTTTCATAATGTTTCACCAATACCTTAAGCTAATCTGTAGTTTCTATTCACTTGTATGTATCAGCATCGCTGTTTATGCAGCTATTAAAGTATAAAGATTTGGCATGAGGATTTTCGATTTTCGCCCATTTTCTAGTCGGGAGTATCAGCCGTCAAAGGCTGATATCCCAGTTAGCTGTGCTAGTTCCTAAAGTTGATGTGTGGCGAGAAAAGCTTCGACTTCAGCAGCAGTAGGTTGAGAAGCGATCGCACCTGGTTTAATGGTAGTCAGTGCCCCAACAGCACTAGCATAGGTGACAATGCGTTTTGCGGTTTCTGCATCCCGCAAGCTGTGGATGCCGTACTGACTCAACTGATGAATAAATCCTGCCAAAAAGCTATCCCCTGCACCAGTTGTATCAACTACGGGGATGGAAAAGGAAGGTAATTTGCCTTCGTTCTCACCCAAACAGTAGGTGCAACCGTTTTCCCCATCTGTCACCAGTACCCCTTCAATTGAAGCCAAGCGGTAAGTGATGGCTCCGGGATCTGCGGTTTCAAATAGCCATTCGGCTTCTTCTTTGGAGAGTTTGAGGAAATCGACTTGCTTAAATAATTCTGGAATTTTTTGATGAGCGATGTTTGGATCATCCCAAAATACAGGCCGCCAGTTGACATCTAGTACAATCTTCAGATCGTAACGTTCTGCTAACTCTAGGGCGCGGTAAATTGCCTGTTCACTTTCAGGATAAGCTAATTCCAAAGTACCCAAAACCAGAAAATCTGCTTCTTGAAATAGCGAATCTGGCAATTGTTTGGCTTGCAGGCAAGTATCGGCAAATTCTGCGGTGTCATACTGACCAAATCCGGCGAAGGTGCGATCGCCGGCTAGATCCCGTGTAACATAAACTTGCCGTGTTGGTGCTGTGGGATGGCGTTGTACTCCTGTCGTCTCTACACCTACATCTTGTAATAGCTTGATTAGTGCATTCCCTGGTTCATCTTCACCAACGGCTCCGATAAATCCTGCTGGCATCCCCAGCTTGACTAAAGCACAGGCTACGTTAGCTGGTGCCCCTCCTGGGTAGGGAGTCCAAGATTTCACTTCTTCCAGCTTTAACCCTAATTGATCGGCTAAACAATCAAACAAAATTTCACCGAGGCACAAAACACGGGGATTGCTCATTTCATTTTAGATTTTAGATTTCGATTTTAGATTAGGAATTTACAGTATAAAATCTACAACAATTTTTGCTAATCTGTCGCCAGTCCTTCATAGAATTAAATAGCAATTTTTATTACTATATAACATCTAGATGCTTCTAATCATCGCCTAACATATCTAAATATTTATACTAGTTTATATCTACAAACTAGTTATATAATATACTGATGTATTATTTTGGCTTATAGTTTTGCCAACTTCAAATCCAAAGAAAATATTGACAATAGTATTACGGCTAACAGTTGAAACCCCTACCAACAAAAGAATCTTCTAGAATTAGAAAGAGCGATTAAGTACATATACCAAGGGAGGATAGAAATAGTCATGGCTGGTGGCAAGTCTGAGACCCCCGTTACTCTGTCAGACAGAGAACTGCAAATTATCGACCTAGTGGCCGCTGGCTTAACTAACCAAGAGATTGCAGGAAAACTGGAGATTAGCAAGCGTACAGTTGATAACCATATCAGTAATATTCTGACCAAGACCGAGACAGAAAATCGAGTAGCTCTTGTCCGCTGGGCTTTACTATGGGGAAAAGTCTGTTTGAATGATGTCAATTGCTGTCTTCTGCCTAACCAGATTGAATAAGCAATTTACTTAGTGGCAATGTAATTGCTCTGGTCTGGTGTAATGACAAGCCAACTTTGAGGTTTACTGATTGTTTCCCTCCTCACGCCTTTGTTTTCAGTGTGAACACTCTACCAAAAGTTCCGAGTCCTGTACTCAGCCGGAGTTTATGTTAGTGGAGCCAGCTGACCCTCGGACTCGGAAACTATAACTCATATCAGAATTACTTTCCAAATCTCAGCCGAACAGATGTAGGACTGGGGACAACCATCTACAATGCCCAAACTCAAAAATCATCCACAAAAATTAGCAACAATTCAGTGGTGCAAGCGTTACATTTGAGAGAAATCTATATTGCTCCATCAGCTTGGAGAGCAGTGTTTCAATGAATACTTCTGCTTCTTTTGAGGGTGGCTCGTCTCCCTTTGAATTTTTTAACTTTGCGACCCCAGAATACCGCCCCCTAGATTTTCCGCAACCCACACAAGATGCCGACTTACTCAGACAGCTATCATTTATTCCAGGGTTGAAAGAAATTCTAATGATACGGCAGGTTCACGCCTTAGAACACGCTACTGTTTGGGTTCTTAGCGAATCAAAAAGTGCCTATTCTGCCAAAGGAAAAGCTACTAACGCTCAACTAGATAACGAACTATTAGGCGGCTTGTCTACTGAGCATGGATTTTACCTTTATGGTGAGGTGAATATTAGTGATTTGCGGCGTGCGGTCACACTTGCTCGACATCGCCTCACCAATGGAGAATGGGATTTGGCTGTACATCCCCGTTGCGGCACAAATTTATCAGTAGCAATGCTCTTAACTGCTGGGCTAGCTGTTGGTGTGCATCTGTTACTGCCATTTCGACCAATCGAGCAACTTATAGGTTTGGGGTTAGCAGCGACGACAGCATCTGAACTCGCACCTGATTTAGGTTCTATGGCCCAGCGTTACCTAACAACTGCTATTCCTTTTAACCTAGCAATTGAAAATATTACCCGTACACGCGACGTTTGGGGACGTGAGGCACATTTTGTTAAAGCGGGCTGGGAAGAATGAGGGGGAGCAGGGAACAGGGAGCAGGGAG
>CAZZZY010000873.1:0-2979 GCA_964658545.1 uncultured Acetobacteraceae bacterium
TTGGGCATTGGGAATTGGGCATTGTTATTCTTCTCCTACCCCTTTGCCCCTCCGCCCTCCAGATGGCTGTGTTAAAAATATGAAATAATTTCAAAAATCTGACAGAATTTGCAGTAAGCTCATTTTGAATTGTAGTGTTATTTAGCAGGAACCTTTATTATGGCAGCTTCCTTTTTGCCTTCTATCTTCGTTCCCATCATTGGTTGGGTTTTACCAGCTGTGACCTTCGCATTTCTGTTTTTATACATTGAAAGCGACGATATCAGCTGATGTAGCCATTAGTCATTTGTTTTTTGCAAATGACTATTGACCAAAATTAATACCGCCTATCTCTATGAGATAAGCGGTTTTTTTTAACGTTGATTTCTCAACAAATGCTAGAAAATTCTAACTTATAGTGTTCGGTTCAAATTGTTCAAACTAATGTTAAATCGAAGAACCGAGTCCGGCGTAGGCACCATAAAAGAAAATGCCCAAGACTGTAATTATACCTAATCCTGCGATCGTAGCGACGACCCACAGGGGAATTCTCCCACTTCCAGACACAGTTTCTCTCCTCCCTTAACAACAAATCAATACAGGTTCAATAAGCAAAGAGTAACAGCAGTAGTTCCAGTTAGTTAAAGAAGTAACTGGAAAACAGAATCCCTAGAACGAAAACTAGTAGTAGTCCCAGGTATAGGGAAGTGCGGTTTAGTTCAACCGGCTGATTATTGGGATTGGGCGATCTTTCTACCATAATTGCTCCTAACGGTGAATAAATTGCATGGCGGCGATCGCGCCTAAAAAGAATACAGTTGGTACACCTAAAGTATGTACTGCCAGCCATCTAACGGTAAAAATTGGATAGGTAACTGGTTGATTGATGTTATTGCCGCTAGTCATGATCTAAAACTACTTTCCGATAAATTGTTCAACTTGTTTTTTTGCTTCAAAACGGTTCTTCACAATTGGCACTTCTTGCCGTGTTGGTGTGAAATACTCGTTGGGACGAGGTGTGCCAAAAGCATCATAAGCCAACCCAGTGCTGACAAATAGCCAACCAGCAATAAACAATGCTGGGATGGTGATGCTGTGAATTACCCAGTAACGAACGCTGGTAATGATGTCCGAAAACGGACGTTCTCCAGTGGTACCTGACATTTAGATCCCTACCTTCACAAAGAATGTTATAGAGTTTATTATCCTACAAAGTTAAGAAAGAGTTACAAGTTGCAAAGTTCTTCTCAGAAATAGGTACTGGGGATTGGGCATTGGGCACAAAAGGCAGAGGGGCAGGGAACAGGGAGAGAAGAATTAATAACCAATTCCCAATTCCCAATCAAGCTGCTTCAGGATTTGGGAGATACTTGAGCAAAACACCGCGATCGCCAATTATAAATCCCCGGTCTGGCTCTAAGAAAACAATCTTGTACAAATTAGCAGCAACTTCTTCCACAGCACGGTCTTTTTCCCAGGTTTTGCCACCGTCGCCACTCCGTAGCAAATTACCGCTACCGCCACCTATCCAAATTTCATTGGGTGTGCGGTATGCCAAATCCAGTAAACCCCAACTGGTAGATAACTCTGGATATTGTGCCTTTTGCCACTCGTCAGGTTTAGTTTCGTCACTAAACTGAATTTGACCTCCTCTAGCTAGTAACCACAATTGCCCATTGTTAGCAAACCCCATGTTTTCTACCCGCCGAGAACTATTGCGGTTATGGGGTATCCAAGCATCTTGCCCTGGTTCCCAAGTAGAGTAGAAACTACCCTTAGCGGAAACCGCAACATATTTACCATCAGCAGAACGTTCCAAGTTACGCACAACACCGACTGCTGATTCCACCTGGGCTTTCCAGTTTTTGCCGCCATCTGTGGTCTTATATATAGCTCCCACATCAGTAGCCATTTCAGCTGTATTGTCTGCCAGCGCCTTAATTGCGATCGGACTACCTGGTAGCTTTTCGTTCAAGGGAATACGCGACCAAGAAGCACCTTCATCGGTAGTATGCAGCAACAGTCCAGGCTCTCCGGCAATCCAGCCTTCCTTACCTGCAAAGCTTACTGAGTCAAAGCGATACTTTGAATCGTCCAGTTGCAATATTATTGGTTTCCAGGTATTACCAGCGTCATTGGTTTCCAATAGGGTGGCATTGCTACCTACTAAATAGCCATGCTCAGGGTTATTAGTAAAAGCAATATCCAATAGATTCGAGTCTGTTGGCACAGAAATGATTTTCCAAGGATTGTAGCTTACAGAGGGAATTTTGCTACAACCTATGCACATGACGACTACTATTACCAAGGCAGCTATTCGTTGCCAACTTCTTACAAATGAAAGCATCAGTATTTCTTAGTTATTTCTAAATTTTTGTAGGAGTCGTCAGTCAGGATGCTAGGCAATCCTGAATTTTTCATTTTGAATACTTCGACAAGCTCAGTACAAGTTTTGAATTGCTTAACGCTTGTTACTGTAAGCCGTAGAGACTGATAAAAAACAAGAAGCCAAGAGCCAAAGCACCAAAAATCAGGATATTCTTTTGGGTTGGCGTTAGGTTGTTGACACCAAAACCGTAACCGAGATTTTCTTTGAAGCCGGATGCAGTACCCGCAGGGCCAATGTTAGCAAAAGCTGTTTTCTTCGCACTACAAACTGGACAACGCCAACTTATGGGCAGTTCTGCAAAGACTATTCCTGAAGGAATATCATGCTTGTCGTCTCCCTTTTCCGGTTCGTAAACATAACCGCAGGCGCGACACTCATAGCGGTCTAACACCGGAGTCTCAACAACTGGTTCGCTCATGGCTAGGGCCTCGCAAAGGAGAAATCTTAAATATACGTTAAAAATTATGACATAATTGTTAGACTTTTCTATCACTATCAAAAGCGAATTAAATACCTGAACTGCGTCTGTTTCCCAGATTTCAGAAAAACCAAACAGATATAATGTAAAAGAAAGTAATGTAATTCAAGGGATTGGGCATTGGGAATTGGGC
>CAZZZY010000874.1:0-2978 GCA_964658545.1 uncultured Acetobacteraceae bacterium
ACACTCCCTGGCTTATCGTTCATACTTTGCTTTCGCCAAGGGGCGAGATGGAGGACTGCGTACTAAAGCAGGGATTCCTACAAGTATATGTTTTGGTTTTGTGAAGTGCTTGCTGGAAGTGATGGCAACACAACAGCCGCAAGCAATGGCGATCGCTTTTGATTTGGGTGAGGCGACTTTTCGCCATGAAGCTGACGAGACTTATAAAGCCGATCGCAAGGAAACGCCAGAAGACTTCATTCCCGACTTAGCAAACCTGCATGAGTTGCTGAATGCCTTCAATCTACCAATTTTCACTGCTCCTGGTTTCGAGGCAGATGATGTTTTGGGAACCTTAGCACAGCGAGTAACTGCTGCTGGGTATAGAGTGAAGATTCTGACTGGCGATCGCGATTTATTTCAACTCATCGACTCTGACAAAGAAATCACTGTTCTAAATTTTAGTCCAGATGCCATAAAACGCTCTACAAATAGCATTACGGAATTTGAAGCAGAACAAGTAAAAGAAAAAATGGGCGTTTTGCCTTCACAAATTATCGATTTCAAAGCTCTTTGTGGTGATAAATCAGATAATATTCCTGGGGTTAAGGGAATTGGGGAAAAGACCGCAGTGCAACTGCTAAATACCTATGGTTCCCTTGACAATATTTATGCTGCGTTAGATGAAATTAAAGGCGCAACTCAGAAAAAACTAGCAAATGGTAAAGAAGATGCCGATAAGTCTCGCTATTTGGCAACCATCGTTTTAGATGTTCCTATAGAAATTAATTTAGAAGATTGCAAATTAAAAGGATTTGATATAAGCGTCTTATCCCCCATTTTAGAAAAATTAGAATTCAAGTCTTTTTTAGGTAGAATCAACGACCTCCAGTTACGTTTTGGTGGCCAAGTTGAAGAAAAGCCAGAAGCTAAAACAGACGCAATTAATCCTAACTCAGAATTGGGGGATGATGAAGATAATGATTTGTGGTTTTTCAGTGCTAGTGATACAGCAGCAGTTGCACAAAAATCTATTTCTCCCATTACACCACGCATCATCAACACCGAGGCCAAACTAACTGAGTTAGTGAAGCTTTTACAAAAATTCACTAACCCAGAGACTCCCGTTGCTTGGGATACTGAAACTACCGCTTTAGAACCAAGAGATGCTGAGTTAGTAGGAATTGGTTGCTGTTGGGGAATGCAGCCGGATGAAGTAGCCTATATTCCTGTGGGGCATAAAACTGGGGAAAATTTGCATAAAGATTTAGTGCTAGAAGCATTACGCCCAATTCTCGAAAGTGCTAATTATCCCAAAGCTTTACAAAATGCCAAATTTGACCGCTTAGTTCTAAAGTGTCAAGGAATTAATTTGGCGGGAGTAGTCTTTGATCCCATGCTGGCAAGTTACATTCTAAATCCAGATTCTAGCCATAATTTGATGGATTTAGGGCAGCGACATTTGGGATTGATAGCAAAAAGTTATTTAGATTTAGTTCCTAAAGGCAAAACCATCGCTGATATTGATATTCCCGCCGTTGCAGATTACTGCGGTATGGATGCTTATTCTACGTTTGGTTTGGTGGCAAAATTGCGTGACGAACTGGATCAAATTCCAACTTTGTCTAAACTATTAGTGGAAGTGGAACAGCCACTAGAAGCAGTTTTAGCCGAAATGGAATATACGGGTGTCCGTATTAATTCAGCTTATTTAAAAGAACTTTCACAGCATTTAGAAACGGAGTTAGCCAGGTTAAAAGAGGAAGCAACTGAAATAGCTGGAGAAATTTTTAACTTGGGTTCTCCTAAGCAATTGAGCCAAATATTGTTTGAAAAGTTGGGGTTAAGTACCAAACATTCTCGGAAAATTCAAACGGGCTTTTCTACAGATGCAGCAACATTAGAAAGACTCCAAGAAGATGATAAAAGTGGTTTTGTTGAGGCGATTATTGAATATCGCACCCTATCTAAATTAAAGTCTACTTATGTTGATGCCTTACCTGCATTAGTGCGTCCAGATACTCAACGGGTGCATACTGATTTTAATCAAGCAGCAACATCAACTGGTAGATTATCTTCTTCTAATCCGAATTTGCAAAATATCCCCATTCGCACAGCTTTTAGTCGCCAAATTCGGAAGGCATTTTTGCCAGAACCTGGTTGGTTAATGGTGGCTGCTGATTACTCACAAATTGAATTGCGGATTTTGGCTCATTTGAGTCAAGAGCCGATATTAGTGCAAGCATATCAACAAAATAAAGATGTTCACACTGTTACCGCACGGTTAGTGTTTGAAAAAGAAAATATAACCTCCGAAGAACGAGGGATGGCAAAAACTATCAATTTTGGCGTGATTTATGGAATGGGTTCTCTCAGATTTTCGCGCTCAACTGGGATAGATAAGAACATTGCCAACGAGTTCATTAAGCGGTTTAATGAAAGATACAATAAAGTTTTTGCATATTTAGAGCAAGTCAAAAAAGAAGCGATCGCTCTTGGTTATGTAGAAACTATCCTTGGTCGTCGTCGTTACTTTGAATTTACTAATAACAGTTTACGCAAATTGAAAGGCAGTAACCCAGAAGATATTGATCTGAGTAAATTGAAGAATTTGGGCCCTTATGATGCGGGTTTATTACGCTCGGCTGCTAATGCACCAATTCAAGGTTCTAATGCTGATATTATCAAAATCGCAATGGTAAGACTGCATGAGGTTTTGAAGAACTATCAGGCGCGTTTGTTGTTGCAAGTTCACGATGAATTAGTGTTTGAAATCCCCCCTGATGAATGGGAAGAATTACAACCGCAAATTAAGTCAGTGATGGAAAACGCAGTCCAGTTGAGTGTGCCATTGCTGGTGGAGGCACGTGTCGGTAAAAATTGGATGGATACGAAATAAATTTGAAACCCAGGTCGGTGGGTAAGGTCTCGTATAGCCGCGAATTCCATAAGAGAGTATTTATAAAGTAAAAATAAAATTCTTGTAGGGTGTGTTAGGC